>JAMWZA010000143.1 GCA_024305105.1 Marinoscillum sp. | reverse complement strand
GTAGAAGCAAAGCTGGCCAACACTAAAGTGGCCATCAATTTCTCCACAGAAGTCACGAACGTCTTTGATACCTACAGCGGGCAGGTAGAGGTGGTCAGTTCGGGCACCACTTTATCCTATACACAAGGTGAGACCCGAGAGGGTTACTTTGTGGTAGAACCACTGGCTGTAGAGGTCTATCTCAGCTACACGAAACTGGATGGCACGACGATTGATCGTACGTTTAACGCTTCGATAGATGATCCACAGCCCGCTACACTGTACAACATCAATGTGGATGCCACTTTGGAAGACGGAGCTATCGTCTTTAACCTGACTGTAGATGAAGGCGTGGATACGGTAAATATTGATTTGGGGGATCAGGATGAAACTGCTATTGATGGTTGTAGAATGACTGAATTCTCTATTGTAGAGGGTGCGTTTATTGAAAGTTGGTTGTTCAGCTACGATAATGATGGACGAATTGACTCGATCGAGCTGGTAGATAATGATAGTGATGCTCACTGGACATTGGAATACAATGGCATTGGTCAGCTCATAAGAGCAAATGGTTACGGCGATACGGAACGTAGGGAAGACTTTATCTATGACGATAATGGCAATTTGTCCATTAGGGAGCGCTATCGTGATTATGGATCAGGATTAGAACATAGCAACCATACTGAGTACACCTACAACGCACAAAACCAGTTGATCCATTATCAATCATTCTCAGTGAGTGGAGCTAATATGTACCTTCAGGATGACTTTGTTTTCACTTATACAGACAACAGCAATAACCCTTCAAGACAGGATAACTACGACACGGATGGCAATTTGACACAGTATCGAGAGTTTATCTATGATGACAAAGTCAATATTATCAGAGAATCAGGGCTCTGGGTATGTGATGATTGTATAGATTTTGAGTTTTTGCCATTTACGGACAACAATATGGACTCTCAGCTAACCTATTTGCCAGATGGAACTTCAGATGGCTTTGTTATAGCCAGTTTCGTTTATAATGGACAAGGTTATCCCACACAAGCAGAGTATTTCGATGGCGAGGATAGTTTCCAGCACGTGTTCGATATGGAGTGTCAGGAGCCTTGATCTAAATAATCAGTTATGGACATGAGTTGTGGCAGCTAGACGTAGTTTAGCTGTCATTAACTTTTTAATGACTTAATGAGGAGTGCTGGTCCGTTCCAGCTTTGGAATAGCCTTTTTCGACCACCTTTTAAAACGCTTCCAGAAAACCTTTTGAGCGGATGTCCAACTCCCCGCAATGGAAGGTTTAACATAACTACTGAGTTTGCATTTAATGATGGTCTGATCTCCGTTGGACTCCGTCCAGAATTCCAATCGGTAAGGCCGGATCAGACGAAAACCGATGACATAGCTGCCATAATTATACTGTAAATCCCGGTATTCATTTGATTTGATTTCAACCAATTCTCCGGGTAGATTGAGTAATGGACCATGATGATTGGTCAATACACCCTCATTAAAACCATTTGGAATACTTTCAGTATCAGGTGAATAAAACTCCACTCGAAATGGCCAGTATTGTGTATCAGTAAACGTTTTGGGATCGTTTAACCAACGCCATACGGACTCATTGGAAGCATCCACAGACACTTCAAATGCATAAGCATGGTCTATAAATCCCGGCGGTAATGGTTGTAAAAGCATAGACCCTAAACCGGATGTTTAGCAGTTTGTTTGAACTCCATTTGTTCCTTGAGGAAATTCATGGCTAGTTCGTTGAAATGTGTTGGGCACTCCAGATTACAGATATGCCCACAATTGGCTATTTCGGTGATAGTAGCCTTAATCTGAGTATTGGTGAAACGATGGGCACCACGAAGGAATATGTAGTCTTCTTCGCCCATAATAACGTGCATCGGAAAATGTATTTGATTGCGGTAAAAGCCATTAATCAAACCAAAAAACTCAGAATATAAACCGAGCCACTTTCTGTATTCAGACGGTTTAAGTAATTGTGCCTGTTTTTGATAGACTTTTCTGGCAAACTGGTTACGCTTCCTGGGCATGACCAGATAGGAAAAAAGCCCATACATTAATTGGTAAGGTAGAAATCGATTGAAGAGCAATGCTGTTTCAATAAAAATTTTAAGGCTTCTGGTAGCGCTAAAGATACCTCCAGCTACTACTGCAGATTTCACCACTTCCGGATACCTTGTTGCCAAATCCTGGATAATGACACTACCCAGAGACAATGCGACAAAATGCGCTTTCGATATTTTTAGATGATCCATTACATGGATGATATCCTTACTGATAATCTCAAAAGAGTAAGAAGAATGGGCGGGATCAACGTTTTTAGACTGTCCATGATCTCGTAAATCCACGATCAGTAGATTAAAATCAGTAGCGAAGTGATCTTCTTGATGTTTCCAGGTTTTCAAACTGCCACCGGCACCATGGATCAATACGATCCAATCGTCACTAGCATCGTTATATACCGTTTTAAAGTTGAGCATACATAAGGAATATGAAACACAAGAATGCTTTGATGATTGGAATTGTTTTAAATGTGGTCCAATTTTCTCAAACCGAATTTTCCCCGCTCATATAAAAAACAAACAATATAGGCTCTTGATTATTGATATGTATGTGAAAAGCATGATTCAACCAACAATCAAGAGCACCACTTTTGAGATCTTTCTAGTTATTCTTTTTTTAATTATAGGTTTCTTGAGTACTTCTTGCTCACCAGATATTTCACCTGTAAAACTTCCTTACGATACGCTGAAGTCCTTTTCGGCCAGTGGCGATAGTTTAAAGAATACACAATGGTGGACCAGTTTTAATGATCGACAACTTAATGAGCTGATCGATACAGCACTATCCAGTAATTTTTCCTTGGAAGCCGCCTGGAATCGATTAGAAGCGGCTGAGTTTTCCTTGAAACAAGCACGCTCTGGATTGTTTCCGCAGGTAGACCTGGGACTGCAAAGTGGTATCAGCAGACCAAAGCCGGATTTCGTTGGTGGTGAGAATACGCGATTATCACTGGGAGTAAGCTATGAGGCAGACCTATGGGGTCGTATTCGATACGCAGGACAAGCCGAAGAATACCGAATGGAGGCCACAAAATACGATTATCAAGCTGCAGCAATATCACTTACTGGGGAGATTACGCTCTCCTGGTTTCGATTACAGGCAGCTTATCGCCAACAGGACATTATTGACCAACAAATAGCAACGAACGAAAAAACACTGGCCTTGATTCGAGTACGGTTCGGTTCCGGTCAGGTGCGTGGAGTAGATATTTTGCGTCAGCAGCAGCTTATCGCCTCCACCAAAGAGCAGCAGATTATTCTTGAAACCAATGTCAGGACACTTGAAAATCAGTTGGCTATATTGTTAGGAAAGCCTCCCGGTCTGATGAGTGTTGACAGTTTAAAAGCAAGGATTCCTGACTTACCACCAATGCCATCTACAGGAGTTCCAATGCAGCTGATCAACCGAAGACCTGACATTCAAAGCAGCTTTTATCAAATGAAAGCATCGGACAGAGATATGGCCTCTGCCATTAGTGCCAAGTATCCCAGACTTAATTTTTCACTGACCGCTGCAATTCGTTCCAATGATATCAACGATTTGTTGCAATCACAGGCAGTGTCACTCACAGGAGGCCTTCTGGCGCCACTGTTTTATGGAGGTCGCCTTAAGGCTGCTGCTAATCAGGCGGAAGCAGTTCGTGATCAGCAGGTCAACAACTATGCCCAGGCAGTGCTTGTAGCTTTTCAGGAAGTGGAAAACGCGTTGATTCAGGAGGAGCAACAGGTGCGGCGCATCGCGGTGGTAGAAGAGCGATTGGACTTGGCTCAGCGTGCCAATCAGCAGCTGCAAACGGAATACCTCAATGGCTCCATTCAGTACCTCGATGTGCTGACCGGATTGAATCAGGAGCAGCAGCTACAGCGCGAACTAGTTACCGCCAGACTAAATTTATTGGAAATCAGAGTAGGACTTTATCGGGCGTTGGCCGGTGGATTTGAAACGAAAAGAGCATCTCAAGAAGATCAATCATGAATACGAAAAAGACCTTATTGATAAGTATTGGTATCATCTTACTTAGTGTCCTTGTTACCTCGATTGTGTTCTTCACTGAACCAACGGCTAAACGTGAGGGAGCCACCAAAAAAACGGCCATGCTGGTTGAGACAATCAAAGTAAATAAGCAGGCCTATCGGCCGGTAATTGTTGCTACTGGAAACATACAGGCCTCTAAAGACATTACTTTGAGCCCACAGGTCAGTGGCCCGATCACCTCCATTTCAGAAGATTTCAGTCCCGGCGCTTATGTGAGAAAGGGACAAATGCTGGTGCAAATCAACCCAGCTGATTATCGGAATACCCTCAAGCTTCGTCAAAGCGATCTTGAGTTAGCTAAAGCTGATTTGCGTGTGGAAATGGGCCGTCAGGATGTGGCCAAAAAGGATTACGAATTGGTTGGTCAGGATCTATCACCAGAAAACAAAGCGCTTGTTTTGCGCGAACCGCAATTGCAGTCTGCGAGAGCCACTGTAGCCTCTGCAGAAGCTTCTGTCCAACAAGCAGAGTTAAACCTCAGACGAACTACCATCAGAGCGCCATTTGATGCGCACATCATTGACAGAAACACTAATGTAGGCTCTCAGGTAAATACCGCAACAACTCTAGGTCGACTGGTAGGAATGGAAGAATACTGGGTGGTCGCAAATATCCCGGTGGCGAAAATTCCATATCTGTCCTTTGCAGAAAATAGTGGACATGACGGCACCAAGGTTACGATTACTAGTGAAACAAACTGGCCCGGAGGACTTACCAGAGAAGGAACATTGTACCGATTGGTTGGTGCTTTGGACAATCAAACCCGACTCGCCAGAGTCATTGTTCGGGTAAAAGATCCTCTGGCCCGATCTGAAATAAACCAGGATAAACCTCAAATGATCATCGGGTCCTTTGTGGAAGTAAATATGGAAGCCAAAGAGCTGAAAGAGGTCGTACGAATGGATCGTGCATTTCTGAGGAAAAATGACGATGTGTGGGTGATGAAAGATGGAAAGCTTCAGATTCGAGACGTGACCCTTGTTTTTGAGGATTCGAAATATGCTTACATATCCAATGGTCTTGAAGACGATGATTTGGTGATCACTTCGAACCTCGCCACCGTGGTAGAGGGATCTGACCTGCGAACAGAAGGAAATTCAGAACAAACACAACCCTAAGAGGCTATGAAAGAAGAAAATCAAAAAGGACCTATTGCCTTCATGGCCAAAAATTCGATAATCGCGAATCTTTTGATGTTCATACTGATTGGTGGTGGTATCTGGACCATGTATAGTATTCAAAAAGAAGTTTTTCCAGAGTTTCAACTGGACATTGTGGAAGTCAGTGTGACCTATCCTGGAGCTGCACCTACAGAGGTAGAGGAAGGAATTATTCTGCCTGTAGAAGAGGCTATTCGTGGTGTTCAGGGTATCAAGGAAGTTGTGTCAGACGCTCGGGAAGGTTCTGGTCGCATTACAGTGGAACTCGTAGCTGGTGCCAACCGGATGAAAGCCTTTCAGGATGTCGATCAGGCTGTAAGCCGAATACAGACCTTTCCAGACGATATCGAACAGCCACAAGTAAGACTGCAGGCACGTCAGCGCGATGTGATGCAAATTGGTTTGTTTGGAGATGTGGACATCTGGACTTTGCGTCAACTGGCTGAGCGGTTAAGAAATCGACTTCTCAGCAACAATGAAATCACGCAGGTAGAAATAGGTAACGTACCGGATTTCGTCACGCATGTGGAAATCCCCGGGAATACACTTAGGGAATATGGCATTACTCTTGGTCAAGTGGCCAATCTGATACGTCAGTCCAGTCTGGATGTACCAGCCGGTGCCGTAGAAACCCAAACAGGAGAGGTGCTGCTCCGAATGCAGGAACGCAAAGTGTGGGCAGATGAGTTTGCCAATATTGACATTATCAGTGCTGAATCAGGAGCAACAGTCAAATTGTCTGATATTGCTACAATTACCGATGGGTTTGAAGAAACGGGCTTTCACGGAGAGTTTAATCAACAGAAGACGGTGGATCTTGAAATCTTCCGAATAGGAGATCAATCGCCACTGGAGATCGAGAAAATTGTTAAAGAAATTCTCGCCGATTATGAGACCACACTTCCACCTGGTATCAGTGTACGCATTGATAGTAATCGAGCTGAAGACTACCGGGAACGTTTGTCATTATTAACAGAAAATGGATTGATGGCCATCGTGATTGTTCTGGTTATTTTAGGTCTATTTCTGGAATACCGTCTGGCCTTTTGGGTGATGATGGGGATGACCATTTCTTTTATCGGTGGGATTGTTTTCATGCCCATGATTGGTGTAAGCATCAACATGATATCGATGTTTGGATTCCTGGTGGTATTGGGAATTGTCGTTGATGATGCCATTGTCGTTGGTGAGAACATTTACGAATACAGACAAAAAGGTATGAGCTTTACGCAAGCCGCAATTCAAGGTGCAAAAGACGTATCTACTCCTGTGATATTCAGTGTTTTAACAACGATTATTGCGTTTGTTCCTTTACTATTTATTCCGGGAACTACTGGTAAGTACTGGTGGCCGCTTCCCGCGGTGGTTATTGTGGTGCTAGGGGTGTCTCTATTCGAAGCATTGTTCATTTTACCATCGCATGTCGCACATAAGCCAAAAGAGAATAAGTGGAAGATAATCAAGCAGTTGGAAAGTTGGCAGCAAACTATTGCTAACGCATTCAATACATTCGTACAAAAATACTACCGTCCTTTTTTGGATCTATGTTTGAAGTACCGATACATCACCTTAAGCATCGCAGTGGGTTTGCTCTTGATGGTGGGCGGTTATGGTTATAGCGATCACATGGGCATGGTGATGATGCCGGAAGTAGCGGCCGATGAAATTGAAGCTGGTGTGAGTTTACCAGTGGGTACCACTACCGATCAGGCAGCCAAAATTGCTGAAGAGATTACCAATTCCACTCAGCTCATGTTTGAAAAACACAACCTTTATGAACAGGCGCACGGAATCAAAACCAATGTTAGAGGTAAAAGCTTTATCGATGTAGAGATTGTCATGAAAAATCCTGATGAGCGTGATATGTCGGCGGGTGAGATGATTGCGCTCTGGCGAGACAACATTGGTGATATTGAAGGAGTAGACCAAATCAGTTTTGAGGCGGAAAGAGGTCCTGGAGGCTATCGACAAGATATCAGTGTAGACCTAAGCCACCCAAATATCGAGGTGCTGGAAAAGGCCAGTCTGACCTTTATGGAGCGAATGGAAGAGTTTCAGGAAACCCGCGATATCAATGACAATTACAACAAAGGAAAGACCCAGCTGGGTTTTGAATTATTACCTGAAGGAAGAAGTCTTGGTTTAACGCCTACTTTTGTTGGACAGCAGGTTCGTGATGCGTTCTTTGGTGCATTGGCCATCAGGCAGTTAAGAGGAATCAATGAAACAGAAATTCGAGTGAAGCTCCCTCGGGAAGAACGCAAGGATTTGAACAATCTTGAAGACTTTATTATCCGTACGCCCAATGGTACTGAAGTGCCTTTACTTAATGTGGTGAAAATAACTGAGGGTGAGACGTTTACAAATATCAACAGGAGGGATGGTAAACGAGTGGTCAATGTAGGGATGGATGTAGAGCCAGCTAGCGCACAGACTCGCGTACTTGATGCCATTAACACTGATATCCTTCCACAATTAAGAGCAGACTTCCCAGGCATAACCTGGACGTTTGAAGGGAGTCAGGCAGAAATGCGTGAATCCACACAGGCCCTGTGGGCGGGTTTCATCATTGCTATGATGGTGATTTTTTCCCTTTTGGCCATTGCTTTGAATAGTTATGTACAGCCGCTGATTGTAATGCTGGCCATTCCATTCGGAATTGTTGGGGCAGTGATAGGACACATCCTGCTTGGATATGATCTTTCGCTGGTTAGTCTCATGGGAGTGATCGCACTATCTGGAGTGGTGGTAAACGACTCATTGATCATGATTGACTATGCCAATAAACATCGGGGAGATCAGACTGCCTATGATGCTATTCATGAAGCGGGAACCAGACGATTCCGACCTATCTTACTAACAACGCTGACGACTTTCGGTGGACTAACACCAATCATCATGGAAACCTCACGACAGGCTTATCAACTGATTCCTATGGCGATTTCGTTGGGCTTTGGAATTATCTTCGCTACATCCATTATCCTGGTAATCGTGCCATGTTTGTACATGATACTGGAAGACATCAGTCTGGCTTTGACCAACGAGCCAGTGTTGGAAAAAGAAGAGGTTACGACCTAAATTGGTTGCGCAGCTTTATTGTCGATCAATGCAATTAGACTTAAGTTGCAAAGCATGAAGCTCAAGCACATCACATCGCTGATTTTGCTGATGGTGATTGGAGAAGTCATTTTCGTCCTACCATTTGTCATCGTCAGGATTTTCCGTCCTACATTTCTGTCGGTGTTTGAAGTGACCAACCTGGAGCTGGGAACTGCGTTTTCCGCTTATGGTGTAGTAGCCATGATCGCCTATTTCGTTGGTGGACCGCTTGCAGATCGATTTAATCCTCGCAGACTTATTCCAACAGCATTGCTGGTGACTGCCGCCGGTGGAATCGTTATGTATGCGATTCCATCCGTGGGTTTCTTGTCCATACTGTATGGATTCTGGGGAGCATCCACCATTTTGTTATTTTGGTCAGCATTCATTAAAGCTCAACGTCAGCTTGGAATTCACACCGGTCAGGGAAAATCATTTGGATTGGTAGATGCTGGCAGGGGACTTGTAGCTGCTTTAATGGCCACCTCTTCTGTCTATTTGCTCGACTGGTTTTTACCTGTTGATGCAGATATAGCTACTCAAGAGGACTATACCATTGCATTGCAGTGGATTATTGGTCTCTTCGCAGCCTTCACGGCTTTTTGCGCATTGATAGCATGGTTCATATTGGATGGCCAGCAGTCAGCCTCAGTGAATCATCTGACGTTAAAAGGGGTCCGTAAGGTCATGAGTAAGAAACGTATTTGGCAGCAGGCCATTATCGTGATGTGTGCTTATGTAGGGTACAAATGCACAGACGATTTTTCACTTTATGCCAGAGATACGTTGGATTACAATGATGTGGAAGCTGCTCATGTAGCGGCCATAACCTTTTGGTCAAGGCCTGTTGCGGCGATAATCAGTGGGGTGGTAGCCGATCGTTGGATTACCTCAAAAGTGGTCAGCGTGTGCTTCGTCATCACGATGATTGGCGGTCTGGTTATAAGTAGTGGCGTGTTTGCTGTGGGCGCAGAGATTGTGGTGGTAATCATAGCTGCCAGTACCAGTGCAGCAATTTATGGTTTGCGCGGAATCTACTATGCACTTTTTGAAGAGTCTGGTTTAGCAATGACCGTAACCGGAAGTGCGGCTGGGCTTGTGTCCGTGGTAGGGTATACTCCGGACATTTTTATGGGACCTTTGATGGGCATCATACTGGACAGCAACCCTGGGCCACTAGGACATCAATACCTCTTCGCCGTTCTAGCCGGATTTAGCCTGGTCGGCTTAATAACTTCGGTGTTGTTTAGACAAAATGGCGAGAAGTATTAGTTGTATTCTACCCCTCAGTCAGCTATCCAGCTGACAGCTCCCCTTAAGAATGGGAGCGTTGGAGCTGCATTGTTTGACAGTTTTGTGGTTGATGTGTGAGTTCGGCTCTCTTTAAATAATCCCTGTCATTTTACCCCTCAGTCTATTGCCTTCACTGCGTTTCGGCAATATCCAGCTCCCCTTGGTAATGGGAGCAGAGGGTCTGCATTGTTTGACGTTTTTCTTTTACCCCTCCGGTGTCGGTTTGCCAAGTTGGGATGTTCTAAGCATTTTTTTACCCACTATCCAGCTCGAAGGTGAAAGTTAACTTTACCCCCCAGTCAGCTATCCGGCTGACAGCTACCCTTGTTAATGGGAGCAGAGGAAAAGCATTATTTGACGGTTATGTGATTATTTGATAAGCTAGCTCATGTGATTTAAAAACCATTACTTTATTAAATGTTATTCGAAAGTTTCAAAAACAGGAACTAATTTAGTTATTGCGAAGCTTAAAGCCTACTCTTTTTTGAAACAGACAAACAAATCGTCATTACCTCAATTATTTGTGATTACGCTGGTAATTGTAACAACAATTGCCGTTGGTGTTGCTATAGCCATACATTATGACATCAAAAAAGATCGAATAAGAGATTTACATTATTCCATTTCAGTGATCAAGCGCTATTATGAGTTAGGCTTTGAACAGTGGGGTAATGCTTTAGCCATCGTTGGTCAACAGTTGCATAGTATACAGGGAGAGCATCAGGATTCACTTCGATTGGCGTATGCAAAGTCTGTTAATGCGAAATATGAGGAGTTATTTTCTATAGGATTTACTTCTCCCGAGGGACAGGTGCTTACTTTTTCAAATAGCGAGTTAGGCGATTCGCTCCCAAGGCTGATGGATTCTCCAAAGTCAAGACGATCTTTTATCAAAGCGAAAGAGGCTGAGTTTCTATCAATAGGTGAGTCTTACTATTTTCCGAATGTTGAGGATTGGATTCTACCACTACGTGTACCTATAAAAAATGAATCCGGTGAAGTGATAGCCGTCAATACCACAGCATTTAAATTTTCAGCTTTGATTAGGGAGTTGAGAAGTTTCGGTTTTGACCCAAACTACAAGTTGCTTTTGGTAAATGATGATTTTAATGTGGTTCAATTTTATCATCCATTGCCTACTGATCGCTATTCAGAACTGTTTGGGCGTGACATGGACCTTCTTTCGGATACAACCAATTTCAGTATTTTCGGAATTCCGACGTATGAGGCGTTTAACTCGTTTGACAGCACCCAAAGTTATGTGCTAGAGACAAAGCTTGTTGGTTTAAATCACTCCTTGTATGCCATAATGCCACAGAAGATTATATGGTCTGATGCGCAGCCTTATTTCATTGCAATGGTGATCATCTATCTACTCCTGATAGCGCTGATGGGGATCATTTTCAGACTTGCCGTCAGAAGGGAACGTAAGTATCTGGCTCATTTGGTTGAGAGTGAGGCCAATTTGACTTCTTTGTTTGAAAGTACTTCGAGTATTATTGCTCTTTTCGATCGCGACAAGCGAGTTATTGAATTCAACTCTTCTTTTTACAATTATGCGAAAAGTACCGAGGATTTAGAGATTTATAAGGGGATGGATGTTATCGGTAAACTGAAGAATACCGAAGCGGCAGCCAAATTCATAGAATGGCAAGATCGGGCGCTCTCGGGAGAAAAATTCAAAGAAACTACCGCATATGCTCTGCCCGATGGTACTCAGCTCTACTTTCTGTTTTCTTACAATCCTATTTATCAGGATAATCAGATAACAGGTTTAAGCATGTTTGTAGAAAATATAACTGAGCTAAAAACCTATCAAAACAAGTTGGAAGAGTTGGTGGATAGTCGTACCAAAGAGATCTTTAAAAAGAATATTACATTACAAGAGGCACTTGAGAACCTGCGAAAAACACAGCAACGGCTAATTGCGAGTGAAAAGATGGCTTCCTTAGGCCTTATGGCTGCAGGAGTAGGTCATGAAGTAAATAATCCCCTAAACTTTATTAAGAATGGTGCCACTGCTTTAAAAGCAACGCTGGAGGACAATGAAACCAACATAGAAGAATACCGACCATTTCTAGACATCATCTATGATGGCGTAAAACGAGCAAACTCCATAGTCAACTCATTAAGTCACTTCAGTCGGCAGGTAAAATCTATGGATGAATCCTGTGACCTCAACTCCATTATAGAAAATTGCTTGACTATTGTTCACAGCGAGGTGAAAGACCGGGTTACGATCAGAAAAAACTTGATGACTAACTGCCCTGTTTTTCAGGGGAATGAGGGTCGTCTTCATCAGGCTTTGCTGAACTTCATCAATAATGCGCAACAAGCCATTGCTGGGGAAGGTGTTATAGATATAGCGACCAGGAAAGAAGGAAATCAACTTGTAGTAAGCATACGTGACAATGGTCAGGGTATTTCCAAAGAAAATATCGAGAAAATTGCCGATCCATTCTATACGACAAAGAGTCCAGGAGAAGGTACAGGACTTGGTCTTTTTATCTCTTATGGTATTATCGAAGAACATAGTGGTGAGGTTTTCGTAGAGTCCGAACCACAACAGGGGACAACCTTTACCCTAAAGTTTCATTTAACGACTTAATCTAGTCTTTCGTCACGCCGAGGCGCTCAAAGTGTGAGACAAACGTCTTTTCAACCCCTCAGTCTATTGCCTTCACTGCGTTTCGGCAATATCCAGCTCCCTTGTTAATGGGAGCGGTGGTAGTGCATAATTAGCACAGTTAGTCTCTTGATGAATGAAGGATCAATATTTATTAATCGTCATTCCCCGAATTCCCTTACCAGGGTAAAATCAAGAGGAGTAATTCACTGGAATTATAGGGGAATCTCTTCTGATTGACGCTTAGATAGGAACCCCTCAGTCAGCTATCCAGCTGACAGCTCCCCTTAAGAATGGGAGCGTAGGAGCTGCATTGTTTGACGGTTATGTGGTTGATGTGTGAGTTCGGCTCTCTTTTAATAATCCCTGTCATTTCAACCCCTCAGTCTATTGCCTTCACTGCGTTTCGGCAATATCCAGCTCCCCTTGAAAAAGGGAGCGAGGAACTGCATGATTGGGCGACTGGGTATTGAGTGTGTGTATTAGGTTGTCTCAGCACTCCTCTGATAGTTGTTGGGACTCAAGGGAGGAAAGTCTTCTCTTTGTTTGTCACGCTGAGGTACGCGAAGCGTTGTTTTACCCCTCAGTCTATTGCCTTCACTGCGTTTAGGCAATATCCAGCTCCCCTTGTTAATGGGAGCGGTGGTAGTGCATAATTAGCACAGTTAATCTCTTGATGAATGAAGGATCAATATTTATTAATCGTCATTCCCCGAATTCCCTTACCAGGGTAAAATCAAGAGGAGTAATTCACTGGAATTATAGGGGAATCTCTTCTGATTGACGCTGAGATAGGAACCCCTCAGTCAGCTATCCAGCTGACAGCTCCCCTTAAGAATGGGAGCAGAGGAGCTGCCTCGTTTGACGGTTCTTTGATAAAACGGTCATTTCCTTAAGGCGCTAGAAGTTCATGAATCTCGTATTTACAAATCTGGATTTATCGTAACAATGACAAAATCAGCGTGTTAACTAAGTAATTCGAATCAAAAACGAAATAACACATTATGAATACAGTAACTGAAGAATTGACGACAAACGGAACAGTAGAGAAAGAAACGAAAAAGAGAGCGTTCGCTAAGCTAGGTTACACCAAAGAAGGTTCACATCAGCTGGTGAATGCATTGAATAATCTACTGGCTAACTATAGCGTACATTATCAGAAATTGAGAAACTATCACTGGAACGTGAAGGGTCAGGATTTCTTTGATATTCATGAGCAGTTTGAAAATCAGTACAATGATGCCAAACTGGCCATTGATGACATTGCTGAGCGTATCAGAGTGTTTAACCACACGCCGCTAAGCACCATGAAGGACTATTTGGAAATGTCAGAAATTAAAGAAACGGGTACGGACTTGAAGGCAATGGAAATGGTTAAGGAGATTCTTGATGACTATCAGGTGCTGGTAGAGTATATGTATCATGCCATTGATATAGCCATTGAAAATGGTGACATGGGAACCGAGGATATGATCAAAGGTTTTGTGTACGAAACAGAGAAAAATCACTGGATGATGACCTCATTCGCAACGGAAGAATAAATCACTTTACTTTGTAAGTAATTTTAAAAGCAGCTTTCGCGAGCTGCTTTTTTGATGTCTTTTTCAGAAGTAAAGGTCCTATACGGTCCATAGAGTAAATGTCAACACCTCCGGAAGATGACGCTAACGAATCAGTACTACCCACCAAGTTTTTTGTTGATTTTATGTCTGATCAGGATACCTGCAGTAAAAGACCAGAGCACTATCGCTTCCAGTACGAATACCATTGGAGACCAAATGTGTTGAAATGCCAGTATCGTCACGAACAGGACACCGGTCAGGATCCAGATCATCGTGCCTATTTTGGTCAAAGCCGGAAATCTCAGCGGCAGGTTAAAGGTGTTTCGAATGAATCGGCCAAGTGCTGCGTACAATAGCCAGAAACATCCCGTTAGGACAATTCCCAACCAACTATAATGCTGACCAAGATCAGCGATCATTCCTAAAATCACGATCAACAATACCAAAAATGCAGTGCCAAATAACTCCATTCGATTTCTTTTGGAGGTAGACGCATAGAGGATCAGTGCCACACTAAAAAGCACCAGCAAGCCGACCAATAACAATCCGACTTCAGTCTGAAAGTAATGGCTAACGGAGATATGAAATATTGGATCACTAC
>JAMWZA010000142.1 GCA_024305105.1 Marinoscillum sp. | reverse complement strand
ATCATTCTCCTTAAGTGTAAAAGATGGGATATTAACAATTGCGCCGTTCACAGTAATGTGTTTATGTCCTACCAATTGTCTTGCCGCTCTTCTTGTCGGAGCAATACCCAATCTGTATACTGTATTATCTAATCTAGCCTCTAGCAATTGCAAAAGGATCTCTCCAGTAATACCACTCTTACGAGATGCTTTATCGAAGATATTCGCAAATTGCTTTTCTAGTAAACCATAGGTGTACTTAGCCTTTTGCTTCTCTGCAAGCTGAACTGCATATTCAGATTGCTTTCTTCTTCTTCCTCTACCGTGTTGTCCAGGAGGATAAGCCTTTTTTTGCAAAGCTTTATTAGCTCCGAAGATAGGTTCTCCGAATTTCCTGGATATTTTAGTCTTAGGCCCTGTATATCTTGCCATCTTATTCTACAGTATTTTCTATTAAACTCTTCTTCTTTTTGGAGGACGACATCCATTGTGAGGTAATGGAGTAACATCCTTAATCACTGTTACTTCGATACCCGAATTCTGAATGGTTCTGATTGCTGATTCACGTCCAGCCCCAGGTCCTTTTACAAAAACCTCTACTTTTCTCAAACCCTGCTCATATGCTTTACCAGCACAATCCGAAGCAGCTACCTGAGCAGCATAAGGAGTGTTCTTTTTGGAACCTTTAAATCCCATTTTACCAGCTGAAGCCCAAGAGATCACCTGTCCCTGACCATTAGTCAAAGAAATGATGATGTTATTGAATGTAGCTTGGATATGCGCCTGTCCTAAGGCATCCACAGCTACAACTCTCTTTTTTGCTTTATCTTTTCTCTTCTGCGCCATCTCTATTTATTACTTAACAGCTTTTTTCTTATTTGCTACAGTCTTACGCTTACCCTTACGAGTTCTGGCGTTATTTTTAGTCTTTTGTCCTCTAACTGGAAGACCCTTTCTATGTCTTAGTCCTCGGTAGCATCCGATATCAAGCAAACGCTTAATACTTAATTGAACCTCAGATTTAAGTACACCCTCGACTTTAAACTGCTCACCGATGATCGCTCTAATAGCTCCTGATTCATCTTCAGTCCATTCCTGAACTTTCTTATGAACATCTACACCAGCTTCAGCCAAAATTTTTTGTGCTGAACTTTTACCAATTCCAAAGATGTAAGTAAGTGCAATTTCACCTCTCTTATTATCTGGAATATCAACTCCTGCAATTCTAGCCATTTCTTATCCTTGTCTTTGTTTAAACTTCGGGTTCTTCTTGTTGATCACATAAAGCTTACCCTTTCTTCGGATCACTTTACAGTCAACGCTTCGCTTTTTTATGGATGCTTTAACTTTCATAATTTCTTATTTATAGCGATACACTATTCTTCCTTTTGTCAAATCGTACGGAGACATTTCTAATTTCACTTTATCTCCAGGTAAGATTTTAATGTAATTCATTCTCATCTTCCCAGAAATATGCGCTACTACCTGATGTCCATTCTCCAATTCTACTCTGAACATCGCATTTGATAACGCCTCTACAATGGTTCCGTCTTGTTCTATGGATGATTGTTTAGCCATTATGCTACTGCCGTGTTTTGAGTTCTACCTTTAACTCTACCAGACTTCATCATTCCTTCATAATGCCTCATCAATAGATAGCTCTCTATTTGTTGAAGGGTATCTAGGATTACTCCTACCATGATTAGTAAGGACGTACCTCCGTAGAACTGAGCGAATCCTGTACTAACACCTGCCATCATGGCAAAAGCTGGTAGTATGGCAATCATCGCTAAGAAAAATGAGCCTGGTAATGTAATTCTTGTTAATACACTGTCAATAAACTCTGATGTTTGTTTCCCTGGCTTAATACCTGGAACGAACCCACCATTACGCTTCATATCATCCGCAATTTGATTCGGATTAATCGTGATCGCAGTGTAAAAGAAAGTAAACAATATGATTAGCACAGCAAATACCAAATTGTATTGCCATGATTGTATGTCAGAAAAAGTGGTGCTTATGTACTGAGCTGTATCGCTTTGATCAACCCATATTCCTGCAATCAAAGCTGGTAAGAACATCAGAGATTGAGCAAAGATAATCGGCATAACACCAGATGAATTTACCTTTAATGGGATATACTGTCTCTGGCCACCGTATACTTTGTTTCCAACCACCTGTTTTGCATATTGTACAGGAATTCGTCGTACAGCTTGTACAAGTGCTACTGTAGCCATAACTACTAAGAACAAGGCCACTAACTCAAGAATAAAGATCAAGGCTTGACTCATTCCTCTTGACAAAGCTTCAGCAACAATGCTACCCGGGAATCTAGAGATGATGCCAATCATGATTAGCATTGAAATTCCATTTCCAATCCCTTTATCCGTAATCTTCTCACCTAACCACATACAAAAGATTGTACCTGCAGTTAGTATGATGATTGAGGAGGCCTGGAACAAAAATTGATTCTGTAAGATAATTGCCTCAGCAGGAATGGTGGCATTGATGTAACCAATTGATTGAGCCAAACATATAAAGATGGTTAAAACCCTTGTGATTTGATTGATCTTCTTTCTTCCACTATCTCCTTCTTTCTGAAGTTTTTGGAAGTATGGAACCGCCACTGTCATTAACTGCAACACAATGGAAGCAGAAATGTAAGGCATGATACCCAGACCAAACACAGAGGCTCTACTAAAAGCACCTCCTAAGAAGGTGTTCAGTAAACCAAAAATTCCCGATGCGTCACCAGATAGTTGATTTGCATCTACTCCAGGTAAAACGACATAGGAGCCCAATCTGAAAATGATAAGAAATCCTATGGTGTTTAGGATTCTTATTCTAAGCTCCTCAATCGAGAATATATTCTTTATAGTTTCTATAAACTTCTTCATCAATTATTCCTCTACAGATGCAGAACCACCAGCCTTTTCAATAGCTTCTTGAGCGGTTTTAGAAAATTTATGCGCTTTTACTGTCAACTTGGCTTTCAACTCTCCTCTTCCAAGAACCTTAATCGTATCGCCTTTACCAGCCATACCATTTTCTCTAAGAACTTCAGGAGTAATCTCAGTCAATCTCTTTTCGTCACTTAACTTTTGAAGATCGTCTAGATTGATTGGTTTCATCACAACTTTATTGTTGTTTTTGAATCCAAACTTAGGTACACGTCTTTGAAGAGGCATTTGACCACCTTCGAAACCAATCTTTCTAGAATAACCAGATCTTGATTGAGCCCCTTTGTGACCTCTTGTTGCCGTTCCGCCTTTACCAGAACCTTGACCTCTAGCTATTCTTTTTCTATTCTTAGTCGAACCGGTAGCCGGTTTTAATGATTCTAACCTCATCTTAAAGCTCTTTTACGTCAATTAAATGTTGAACTTTATTGATCATACCAGAGATTTGAGGGGTAAGCTCCTTCTCAACACTCCTGTTGATCTTTCCAAGACCTAAAGCCTCGATAGTTTTCTTCTGTCTCTGAGTACGTTTGATTGTACTTCTGGTCTGTGTAATTAACACTTTTGCCTTCTTAGCCATTATCTTAACCGTTAAAAACTTTATCTAACGTAACTCCTCTTTGTTTAGCAACTGCAAAAGGATCTCTCATTCTATTCAAAGCATCAAAAGTTGCTTTCACCACGTTGTGTGGATTAGAAGATCCTTTAGATTTTGCAAGCACATCATGAACACCAGCACTTTCAAGTACAGCACGCATGGCACCACCAGCAATTACTCCAGTACCTGGCGCAGCTGGTTTTAGTAGAACTAATCCTCCACCAAATTTACCAATTGCTTCGTGTGGTACAGTTGTTTTGAATATCGGCACACGTACAAGGTTTTTCTTTGCATCGTCTACACCTTTAGTAATAGCATCTGTTACTTCATTAGCTTTACCAAGTCCGTACCCTACTACACCATTTCCGTCACCAACTACCACGATAGCCGAGAAACTAAATCTACGACCACCTTTTACAACCTTAGCAACACGCTTGATTGCAACGACCTTTTCTTTAAGGTCGATTTCGCTGGCTTTTACTGCTTTTATATTGCTTTGTGACATGATATTCTATTAAAATTTTAGACCTCCTTCACGAGCACCTTCAGCAAAAGCTCTCACTTTTCCATGATATGGATACCCATTTCTGTCAAAAACTACTGATTCAATTCCAGCTGCTTTTGCTTTCTCAGCCAACTTTGATCCAGTTTCTTTTGAAACCTCGATGTTGTTACGTTCTTTCCCAAGCTCTCTTGAAGAAATTGAAGCTATTGTCACTCCTTTATCATCATCGATAAGTTGTGCATAAATAGCCTTATTGCTTCTGAAAACTGAAACTCTAGGTCTAGTACCAGTCCCTGTGATCTTTCTTCGGATCCCAAGTTTGATTCTCTTTCTTCTCTGTAATTTAGTAACAGCCATCTCTTAATTATTTAGCAGCAGTTTTACCAGCTTTTCTTCGAATTTGCTCACCAATGAATCGAATACCTTTTCCTTTGTAAGGCTCTACTTTTCTTAGTGATTTGATTTTTGCAGCAACTTGACCTACAAGTTGTTTATCAGCACCTTCCACAGTTACTTTAGGGTTTTGACCCTTAGCTGTTTCAGTCACCAATGTTAACGTATCAGGTACCGCAAAAAAGATGTTGTGAGAGTATCCAAGGTTTAACTCAAGAACATTTCCCTGGTTAGCGGCTTTGTATCCCACTCCTACTAATTCAAGTTCTTTCTTAAATCCTTCGTTTACACCAACCACCATGTTATTAATCAAAGCTCTATACAAACCATGCAATGCTTTGTGTCTTTTTTGCTCAGTTGGTCGCTCAAGTGTCACCACTCCCTCTTCCACCTTAACGGTGATATCTGGGTTGATTTCCTGAACTAACTCTCCTTTAGGACCTTTCACAGTTACACTACTTTTACTTACTGTAACTGTAACTCCTGAAGGTAATGAAATTGGTGCTTTGCCTATCCTTGACATTTCTCAATCAATATTTTTAGTATACGTAACACAGCACTTCGCCACCGACATGCTCTTTTCTAGCTTCTTTATCAGAGATTACTCCTTTAGAAGTTGATAAAATCGCAATACCGAGACCGTTTAGTACTCTTGGAAGATTTTCCGCGTCAGCGTACTTTCTCAACCCTGGCTTACTTACCCTTTCCAAGCTAGTAATTGCAGACTGCTTAGTTTGTGGGTTGTATTTCAAAGCGATTTTGATAATACCTTGTTTGTCATCATCCACGAATTTGAAATTCTGAATGAACCCCTTTTCATGCAAAACTTTGGTCATGTCCTTCTTCAAATTTGAAGCAGGTACCTCTAAAATACGATGGTTTGCTTTTATCGCATTCCGAACCCTAGTCAAATAATCTGCAATCGGATCTGTTACCATTCTATTATACAATTAAATACCCCGAAAACGGGGTGCAAAATTAATGAATATTTTTAAATATCTAAGCTTAGATCAAATAAAGATTACCAGCTTGCTTTAGTAACACCCGGGATCTTGCCTTCATTGGCCATCTCTCTGAATGTAACCCTTGATATTCCAAACTTTCTCATGTAGCCCTTAGGTCTACCAGTTAGTTTACATCTGTTGTGTAATCTAACTTTTGAAGAATTTCTTGGAAGTTTATCTAACGCTTCGTAATCACCAGCTTCTTTCAACGCAGCTCTTTTTTCTGCATATCTAGCTACTAGCTTTTCTCTTTTTCGTTCTCTTGCTTTTACCGCTTCTCTAGCCATAATTCTTATTTTTTACTTGTCACAAACGGCATTCCGAATGCTTTGAGTAATGCTAAACTTTCTTCGTCAGTGTTTGCCGTTGTAACAAAAGTGATATCCATCCCTGTGATTTTATTCACTTTGTCAATACTGATCTCTGGAAATATAATTTGTTCTTCGATACCGAGGCTATAATTACCTCGCCCATCAAATCCCTTTTCTTTTATTCCTCTAAAGTCTCTTACTCGTGGAAGAGCTACAGTCATCAACCTATCCAGGAATTCGTACATTTTATCTCCTCTAAGAGTAACACGAGCTCCAATCGGCATATCTTCTCTCAACTTAAAGTTAGAGATTGATACTTTTGCTTTTGTTGCAACAGCTTTCTGACCAGAGATCGTAGTTAATTCATCTACCCCCACGTCGATCAATTTTTTATCTGCTACAGCCTCGCCAATACCTTTATTGATGCTGATTTTCACCAACTTAGGTACTTCCATCACCGACTTGTACTGAAACTTTTCTTTCAAAGCCGGAGCGATCTCCTTGATGTACGTTTCTTTTAATCTTGGTCTAGCCATTAGTGATAAATTCTCCAGTTTTTTTAGAATATCTCTGTAGTTTACCGTCATCATTGAGTTTACGACCTGTTCTCGTAGCATCTCCTGAAGCAGGATCCACTAATTTCAGGTTACTCATATGAATTGGAGCTTCTGTTTCTTCACGCCCGCCTTCTGGGTTAGCAGCAGAAGGTTTTACGTGCTTTGTAACAATGTTAGCACCTTCTACAATCGCTCTGTACTTTTCAGGAATGATTTCCAGAACTTTACCAGTTTTACCTTTGTCGTTTCCGGCAGCTACCATTACAGTATCGCCTTTTCTTATGTGAAACTTATTTGTCTTGTGATTGCTCATTTCTTAAAGTACTTCTGGTGCCAATGAAACAATTTTCATGAACTGCCTTTCTCGTAGCTCTCTAGCTACTGGCCCGAAGATACGAGTACCTCTAGGTTCACCGTTGGTGTTCAAAAGAACTGCAGCGTTATCTTCGAAACGGATATAAGATCCATCTTTTCTTCTTACTTCTTTCTTAGTACGAACAATTACAGCTTTAGAAACCGTGCCTTTTTTAAGGCTACTTGAAGAAAGTGCTGTTTTTACAGTTACCACAATCTGATCACCTACTGAAGCGTATCTTTTTTTCGTACCTCCCAAAACTCTGATACAAAGAACTTCCCTTGCACCACTATTGTCTGCTACATTTAGCCTTGATTCCTGCTGTATCATCTTACTTAGCTCGTTCGATTATTTCAACTAATCTCCACCTTTTGTTTTTACTCAGCGGACGAGTCTCCATGATTCTAACAGTGTCGCCAATGTTACAATCGTTGTTTTCGTCATGAGCTGTAAACTTTGTCGTTTTACGGATAAACTTACCGTACATAGCGTGTTTCATTTTTCTATCTACAGTAACGGTGATGGTCTTTTGCATTTTATTGCTCACCACCTGTCCGATACGCTCTTTTCGCAAGTTTCTTTCCATCGCGTTATTTACTTAATTCTTTAGCTCTAATTTCAGTTTGAATCCTAGCTATCAGTTTTCTTGTTTCTCTGATCTTCATAGGATTCTCAATAGGAGTAATGCTATGAGCAGACTTAAGTTTACCGTAGTTTTCTTGCTCCGCAGTGAGCTTTCCTTGTAGCTCATCCAGACTTAGACCTCTTAGTTCTGAATTTTTCATTCTCCTGTATAATCTCTTCTTACAACGAATTTAGTTTTGATAGGAAGCTTCTGAGCCGCAAGTCTTAATGCCTCTTTGGCTGTTTCACTTGTAACACCTGACGCTTCAAATAAAATGGTTCCAGGTTTAACAACTGCTACCCAATATTCTGGTGCACCTTTACCTTTACCCATTCGTACCTCAGCAGGTTTCTTAGTTACTGGTTTATCTGGGAAGATTCTGATCCAAACTTGTCCCTCTCTCTTCATCGCTCTTGTTACAGCGATACGAGAAGCTTCGATTTGTCTCGAATTGATCCAACCTGGCTCCATAGCTTTGATACCGAAGTTACCAAATGCTAATCTATGACCTCTCTGAGCTAAACCTTTAACTCTTCCTTTCTGTCGTTTTCTAAATTTTGTTCTCTTTGGCTGTAACATCTTACCTAAGCGTTATTGAGATTATTTTCTATCACGTCTTCTTTTCGGACCTTCATTTCCGCCTCTACGTCTTCTTGGTCCACCCTGATTTGAATTACCAGAGTTACTTGTCAAGCCTACGTTTGGTGAAAGATCTCTTTTACCGAAAACTTCACCTTTGAAGATCCAAACTTTAATACCGATTTTTCCATACACTGTATGTGCTTCAGAAATAGCATAATCGATATCTGCTCTAAGCGTGTGCAAAGGAATTCTTCCTTCTTTGTATTGTTCTGTACGAGCCATTTCAGCTCCACCAAGTCTACCTGACACCTTTACTTTGATACCTTGTGCTCCCACTCGCATAGCCGAGGCAATTGCTTGTTTCATAGCTCTACGATATGAAATACGTGCTTGTAGCTGTTGAGCGATTGACTCACCTACCAACTTAGCATCAAGTTCAGGTCTTTTAATTTCAAAAATGTTGATCTGAAGATCCTTACCAGTAAGTTTTTTCAACTCCTCCTTGATCTTATCAACTTCAGAACCGCCTTTACCAATTACTACACCAGGACGGGCAGTATGGATAGTCAAAGTAATTCTCTTCAGCGTTCTTTCGATAATTACTTTCGAGATTCCTCCTTTAGGAATACGAGCTTGAATATATTTTCTGATTTTGTGATCTTCAACAATCTTATCAGAAAAGTCCTTTCCACCAAACCAGGCAGAATCCCAACCTTTAACGATTCCTAATCTAAGACCAACTGGATTTACCTTCTGTCCCATTATTTACTTTCTTTTTCTTCAGACTGAACATTGTTTTCATTGGCATCTGCCACCGTGATTGTCACGTGGTTAGATCTTTTTCTGATCCTATGAGCTCTACCTTGTGGTGCTGGTCGCAATCTTTTAAGAATTCTACCACCATCCACATATGCTTCCTTCACTACCAAATCAGCATCTTCAATGCTAACATCTCCATTTTGAGCCTGCCAATCTGCCAGAGCAGTCAACAACAATTTCTCGAGAGTGTTAGATGCATGTTTCGCATCAAATTTTAAGATATTCAGAGCCAAGCTGACTCTCTGTCCACGAATCATGTCAGCTACTAGCCTCATTTTACGAGGAGCAGTAGGTACATTTTTCAAAGAAGCAGTTACAGCACCTAGTCTACCGGCATTGTCTTCTTTGTGCTTCTTGATCGCTTCTTTTTGAAGACGAATCCTGACTGACTTTTTTAATTTCTTTTCTGCAGTTTCCATCTTGATTATCTTCTACCTTTATCTTTTTTAGCAATATGGCCTCTGAAGTTTCTAGTAGGAGCAAATTCACCAAGCTTGTGGCCTACCATGTTTTCTGTTACAAAAACCGGAATGAACTTGTTACCATTATGAACAGCAAAGGTATGTCCTACGAAATCCGGAGAGATCATTGATCTTCTAGACCAAGTTTTGATTACAGACTTCTTACCAGACTCATTCAATGCGTCTACTTTCTTCTCAACTCTGAAGTCAATGTAAGGTCCTTTTTTAAGTGATCTTGCCATTATTTTCTCTTAGTTATAATCAGCTTATCAGAATATTTATTTGGCTTTCTGGTTTTCTCGCCTTTAGCGTATCTACCATTTCTAGATCGTGGATGGCCTCCAGATGATCTACCTTCACCACCACCCATTGGGTGATCAACCGGGTTCATTACAACACCTCTTACTCTAGGTCTTCTACCCTTCCATCTATTTCTACCTGCTTTACCAAGTCTCACATTCATGTGATCATTATTCGATACAGTTCCTACTGTAGCGTAGCAGCTATTTAAAACCAACCTCATTTCGCCTGATGGCAATTTGATTGTTGAGTACTTTCCTTCTCTTGCAACTAGCTGAGCATAGGCTCCAGCACTTCTTGTCATTGCACCACCTTTACCAGGCATCAATTCAATATTGTGAATGATCGTACCTAAAGGGATATCAGATAAAGGCAATGCATTTCCAACTTCCGGAGCGACACCAGGACCCGAAACGATCTCTGTACCTACCTCTAGGTTAGCCGGAGCCAGGATGTATCTTTTATCCCCATCTGCATAATACAACAACGCAATGCGAGCAGTCCTTCCTGGATCATATTCAACAGCCTTAACTGTAGCAGGTACGCCATGCTTGTCTCTTTTGAAATCGATAATTCTCAATTTCTGCTTGTGTCCACCCCCTACGTTTCTGATCGTCATTCGACCCTGATTATTTCTACCACCTTTCTTGCCTTTAGAGGCGAGCAGAGACTTTTCAGGCTCCGACTTGGTAATCTTATCGAATACCGGAGCTACTCTAAATCTCTGTCCTGGGGTAACGGGTCTAAGTTTCTTAACAGCCATCTATCTGTTTATTTTATATTCCGCTATAAAAATCAATGATATCACCATCAGCCACCTTCACGATTGCCTTCTTGTACGCTGGTGTTCTTCCTTCTATCATACCAGACTTTGTATATCTGGATTTAGCCTTACCAGGTTGTACCATAGTGTTTACACTTTCTACAGTTACCCCGTAAGTTGTCTCAACTTCTTTCTTGATTTGAACCTTGTTCGCTTTTTTGCTTACAATGAATCCATATTTCCCATGCTCATTAAGAGCTGAAGCTTTCTCTGTTACCAATGGTTTTACAAGTACTCCCATCTTAGTTTAATCTTTTTTGGATTGCATCTACAGAACTCTCAACTAAGATCAGTTGATCCGCATTGACTAAATCGTATGTACTCAACTCGTCCGCTGTAGCTACTTTCGTGTTCTTAATATTTCTAGATGATAGGTAAAGATTCTCGTTAGGTGCTCCTAAGATTACCAATGATTTCTTATCACTAATAGCTAAGCTCGCAAGGATGCTTGTGAACTCTTTAGTCTTAGGTGCATCAAATGAAAAGTCTTCTAGAACTTTAATTTGCTTGTCTTTAGCTTTAGCTGACAAAACAGATTTTTTAGCTAAACGCTTTACCTTCTTGTTTAACTTAAAGCTGTAATCTCTTGGAGCTGGGCCAAAAACGGTTCCTCCGCCTTTGAAGATCGGCGACTTAATACTACCAGCTCTAGCTGTACCAGTACCCTTTTGTTTCTTGATCTTTTTTGTAGAACCAGTGATTTCATTTCTAGTTTTCACCTTGTGCGTTCCTTGTCGTTGATTAGCCAAGTACTGCTTTACTTCAAGGTATACCGCATGCTCATTTGGCTCGATACCGAAAACTTTCTTATCAAGGCTTACCTCTCTACCGGTTTCTTCTCCTTTAATATTGAAAACTGAAAGTTTCATTTTTATTTCTCTAGAATTACGTACGAATTTTTAGCACCTGGCACTGGCCCACTGACCAATACAAGATTTTTCTCTGGGTACATTTTCACAACCTTTAGATTGATCACTTTAACCCTGTCACCACCAGTTCTTCCGGCCATTTTTAAGCCTTTGAAAACCCTTGATGGGAACGAACAAGCACCGATAGATCCAGGAGCTCTAAGTCTGTTATGCTGACCGTGAGTAGCTTGACCTACTCCACCAAATCCATGTCGCTTTACAACACCCTGAAAACCTTTTCCTTTAGATTGACCAATAATGTCAACAAAGTCAGTTTCAGCAAATACATCTTCTAAAGAGATTGTATTACCCAATTTGATTTTATCCTCAAACTCAGCTCTAAAATCTCTGAATTCAACTACTTTACTTTTAGGTGTCGTCTTAGCTTTCGCAAAATGTCCTTTCAAGGCTTTGGGCGTATTCTTTTCTTTACGCTCACCGTAAGCCAACTGGACTGCACGATATCCGTCAGACTCTTTGTCCTTCACTTGTGTTACTACACAAGGACCTGCCTCAATGAGTGTACAAGCAAGATTTTTGCCGTTCTCATTGTACATGCTGGTCATCCCTATTTTTCTACCAATTATTCCAGGCATTTTGCTTAATATTTATTCTTTCACCGTTTCCGGATAAACTTTTCGTAAAAAGGACTGCAAAGATAGCAATTCCCTGATCCGAACAAAAGATTTGTTTTACTTTTTGACACAAAAAAAGAACCAATAAGCCACTGTTATTGGTTCTTTTCACGATATACGTTTATCAACTATACTTTGATCTCTACATCAACTCCACTAGGAAGCTCAAGTTTCATTAAAGCATCAACAGTTTTCGCACTATTAGAGTAGATATCTACTAATCTCTTATAGGTGCAAAGCTGAAATTGCTCTCTTGACTTCTTGTTCACGTGAGGTGATCTGAGTACAGTGAATTTCTCTTTTACTGTCGGAAGCGGAATTGGACCACTTACCACAGCTCCGGTTGTCTTAACCGCTCTGACGATCTTCTCGGAAGACTTATCTACCAGGTTGTGATCGTATGACTTCAATTTTATTCTAATTTTTTGGTTCATGATCTATATGTATTAAACCGCTTCACCTTTAGTTTTCGCAATAACTGTCTCAGCAATGTTGTTTGGAACTTGATCGTAATGAGAGAATGTAAGTGAGGCAGTTGCTCTACCAGAACTCATTGTTCTCAAATCAGTCACATAACCAAATAGTTCAGAAAGTGGCACATCACCTTTAATTACTGATGCTGTTCCTTTTGTATCCATTCCCTTCATCATTCCTCTTCTTCTATTGAGGTCACCTGTAATAGAACCAGTATATTCATCCGGTGTAACCACATCTACTGCCATTACTGGCTCAAGAAGTGCAGGTTTTGCTTTAGCAGCTGCTGCTTTAAAGCCTATTTTAGCGGCTAATTCGAAAGAAAGTGCATCTGAATCCACATCATGGAAAGACCCGTGGAACAATCGAACTTTTAACGTATCAATTGGGAATCCTGCCAAAGGACCATTCTTCATAGCCTCCTTGAATCCTTTCTCAATTGCAGGGATAAATTCCTTCGGAATCACACCACCAACAATTTGGTTTACGAACTGAAGGCCTTCACCTTCAAAGTCTTCATCAGCTGGGCTTAGTTCGAAGACTATATCTGCGAATTTACCACGACCACCAGACTGCTTTTTATAAACCTCTTTGTGCTCAACAGCGATATTAACCGCTTCTTTGTAAGCAACCTGAGGAGCTCCCTGGTTGATCTCAACCTTGAATTCCCTTTTCAAACGATCAATGATAATATCAAGGTGAAGCTCACCCATTCCTCGCAAGATCGTTTGACCAGTATCATGATCTGTTTCAACCTGAAGTGTTGGATCTTCTTCAACAAGTTTAGATATAGCCATACCTAACTTATCTACATCCGCTTGAGTTTTAGGCTCAATAGCATATCCAATAACAGGCTCAGGAAATACCATTGATTCAAGAACGATCTTACTGTTCTCATCACAAAGTGTATCACCTGTCTTTATATCTTTAAATCCAACTACCGCACCGATATCTCCACAATGCAATGCATCGATTTGATTTTGTTTGTTAGCATGCATCTGGAATATCCTGGAGATACGTTCTTTCTTTTCTGTTCTCATGTTAAACACATAAGACCCAGAATCTAACATACCCGAATAGGATCTTACAAAACACAAACGACCTACAAATGGGTCAGTAGCGATTTTGAATGCCAACGCTGCGAAAGGCTCGTCAGAAGATGGCTTTCTTGTAATTTTCTCCTCAGTGTTAGGGTCGGTACCTACGATATTATCTCTATCTAGCGGTGAAGGAAGCAATTCCATCACATAGTTTAGCATCGTTTGTACTCCCTTATTTTTAAAAGCCGTTCCACAAGTCATTGGAACAAAGGCTAAATCAATTGTAGCAGCTCTTAAAGCCTTGATGATTTCTTCTTCACTGATAGACTCAGGGTCTTCAAAGTACTTTTCCATCAAAGTTTCGTCGTATTCAGCAACGGCCTCCAACAACTCTTCTCTGTATTGCGCTACTTCATCCTTCATGTCCTCAGGAATAGGAATTTCTTCCCAGGTCATTCCAAAGTCATCTTCATTCCAAGCCATTGCATGGTTTGATACCAAATCAACAACTCCTCGGAAGTTCTCTTCTGCTCCAATTGGCAATTGAAGAGGGACAGCCTTAGTTCCCAACATTTCTTTCACCTGCTTACACACGTTCAAGAAGTCAGCACCTTGTCGGTCCATTTTATTTACAAACCCAATACGGGCTACTTTGTAATTATCAGCAAGTCTCCAGTTAGTTTCAGACTGTGGCTCTACACCATCAACCGCGCTAAACAGGAATACCAAACCATCTAATACACGAAGGGATCTATTTACCTCTACGGTAAAATCCACGTGACCAGGAGTATCAATAATATTGATATGATACCTTTCGTCCTTATAATTCCAGAATACAGTTGTTGCTGCTGAAGTAATGGTAATACCACGCTCTTGCTCTTGCTCCATCCAGTCCATAGTAGCACCGCCATCATGAACTTCACCAATCTTGTGGTTTACTCCAGAATAAAAAAGAATTCGCTCAGTCGTAGTGGTTTTACCCGCATCAATGTGAGCAGCAATTCCAATATTTCGAGTAAGTCTTAAATCTCTAGCCATTAGTCGTTATCATTTAGAATCTAAAGTGAGAAAATGCTTTATTCGCTTCGGCCATTTTGTGCGTATCCACGCGCTTTTTAAC
>JAMWZA010000141.1 GCA_024305105.1 Marinoscillum sp. | reverse complement strand
ATGGATTGGCATCCAAAGAATGAGGTAAAAACCCAAAATATTGCAATAAATCTAATTTTGTTCAATTTCATATTAAAGGAAAAAACCCCTTTTAATTCAAAATATGGAAGCATTTTGACCTAATTCGGGCTATAATAAAAGTTAGCCAATATTTTTTTCGTAATATTATTGTACTTATTTTGGCAGCGCCAATATGGATATAAATTAATTCCGTTATTCAATCATCGCATGAGTATACTTGACCTGATCACATTACTGATATTTCTAGCCGCAGTATTTACGCTAATTAACATTACAGTTTTAAAATTACCAAGTACAATTGGTTTAATGGCAATCGCCTTAATGATGTCAGTCTTTATTCTGATTTTAGGCTATGCTTTTCCAGCCGTTACCAGAGGTGCCGAGCACATAGTTGCAGAATTTGACTTTAAAGAGGTGCTCATGGGGGTCATGCTAAACTTCCTACTGTTTGCAGGAGCATTATCTGTTGATTTAAGGAAGCTATTGGAAGAGCGAGTGGCTGTTTTGATTCTGGCCACATTTGGAACGTTGTTATCTACCTTTATTGTGGGTACGTTGGTATTCTACATATTTCCATTCTTAGGTGTAGAAATAGGGTATATCTTTTGTTTGTTGTTTGGAGCATTGATTTCACCAACCGATCCAATCGCAGTATTGGCATTGATTAAAAAATTCGGATTGTCCAAAAACCTGGAAATCAAAATTGCAGGAGAATCATTGTTTAATGATGGTGTAGGTGTAGTGGTATTCTTAACAATTCTGGGAATCGCTCAAGCCACTTTTGGTGGAGCAGAAGCCGCTCATGGGGCTCACTCAGGAGGAGAAATAACTGCTGGTAGTGTTGCACTACTCTTTGGACAAGAGGTAATCGGTGGCGTTCTTTTGGGAGCTATCTTTGGTTTCCTTGGCTTCCGATTGCTAAACTTTATTGATAATGACCATGTAGAGCTAGAGGTTCTAGTGACCTTGACCTTAGTGATGGTAGGTGGTAGAATTGCTGAGTTGCTTCATGTGTCAGGTCCTTTGGCCATGGTGGTGATGGGACTCTTTATTGGAAATGAAGGCCGGGATGAGAAGCTCGCCAATGCGACAGGAGAATATGTGTTTAAATTCTGGCATTTGCTGGATGAAGCGCTCAATGCGATTTTGTTCATATTGGTAGGACTAGAGATGATTGTGATTGCCAATACCTTTACACCGAGTAGTATTTTGGTTGGTATCGTGGGAATTATCATTGTCTTGTTTGCTCGTTTGCTTGGCGTTTCGATTCCAATAGGGCTTATGTCGACGTTCAGAAAGTTTGAGCCAAAGACAATTCAGATCTTGACATGGGGTGGTTTGCGAGGAGGTATTTCCGTCGCTCTTGCTTTGTCATTGTCAGAATTCACATGGATTGAAGGTCCTGTTAAAGAAACTATATTATTTGTTACCTATTGTTGTGTAGTTTTCTCAATTTTGGTGCAAGGTTTAACAATGGGTCTATTGTTGAAGAAAGACTAAATCTGAATTAACTAAAAAGTATGAAAATTAGCATCGCAGAGGGATTGTACCTCATAGCGCTTGATGATGAAGAGGGAAGGTTATTGGCAGCTGCTGAGAAGACCATTACTCCAGGATTAATCAGTGCTTGTATTCTTGAACTACATCTTCAGAAGAAGGTGGATCTGAGTGACGATGTTTTGGAAGTTACGGATACTACGGGAACAGGAAACGGTATACTCGATAATGTCCTGAAGAAATTGAAATCCGGAGTGTCACTTATTGATACCATTGAGAACTTAACTCATCACTTCAAGGATATTCAGGAGGATATGAATACGCTGTTGGTCCAACGAGGTATCCTGAAGAAAGAAGCAACAAAATTAATGTGGATTCCTTTATCTGAGCGAATGGATAATGCGAATTATGCCTTTGAACAACAAATAAGAGATTCGATGTTTAACATCGTGTTTAAAAGCGCCAAACCAACCCCTGGTTTTGTCGTGTTGATGTCCCTGATCTATGACTGCCACATCCTGAATGAGGTGTTCAAGGATAAAGACGAATTAATTGATGCCGTGAAGGTTGCAAAAGATATTGTAAACTCACCGGTCATTACCGAAGAGTTATCCAAGTCTCTAAAAACGTTGAAAGCTTATTTCGGAAACTGATTATTCTTCAGTTTCCGTTTTTTTGGCTGGAGTCCTTTTTGATTGCAAGTCACTAGACTCCAGTTGTTGCAATTCCTCTGTTTCCTCACTCAAGTGAAACTCCAGAAGCTCATCTGCTTCTTGTTGAACATCTTCCACGGGTCTACGTGATGCTGCCGCATAAGTTCGGACTTGCAAGTCTGTAAGGGTCTTCATATATGCCAATACGCTATCTTGCTTGGCCATTAGTTTGTTGGCTCTAAAGGCCATAAAGCCAAATCCCTCATGTGGGTTATTGTTATCCTTCTCAAGGATCAGGTATTCTATTCCGTCTACTGAAATCTTATCAAAGTGAAAACTGATGTTTTCGTGAATTTCTCTTGGTTGAAAGGCTTCACCTTCATTAATGTCTCTATTCTTACATCCGACTACTAGCACAAGACTAATAACCGTTATAATCATACCCACTTTTCTCTTCTGCATGTCTATTTCTGTTTTTCTCTCATGTAACCTTCGTTCACATGGAACGCTCTTCTAATCAACTTAAATGCTTTACCGTTTAAGATGATAATTAAGTAATCACCCGGAGCGATCTTGAGATCACCCAACGGGTTTTTAATTAGCTTTTTATTTCCAAACTTGTCCCGCTTGGTGATGCCTATAAGCACACTGTTGTATTTGTTCTTCAGCTCGAAAAAGGCATCCTGATAGGGTTTACCCACATAAGGATTCGTGGAGGTCACCAGAAATTGTTTGATATCGTAATCGGAATCACCTCGGGCAAAAGACATGATGGATTCACTATATGCTGCCACATCTGGCTCGAACATGTACGAAGCTAAAAGCTTGGATGAAAGCTCATGTTTGGAAATGGTGTTTGTAACTCCAGCACTCATAAAGGTGTTTTTGAGATCGCCATTTTCAAGCGTAACCACATAGTCCAGATTAGGAAATACCTTTTTGAGGTTGAGGATGTATACGAGCTTCTCCGTGTCATCGTCCAGGTTTACAAAGACAATAGAGGATTGCTCAATGTTAGTCTTTCTAAGTAGCTCATGTCCATTGAAATCGGAGTACAATGTAAATACCCCTTTAGCATTTGGGTATTGATCTTTGATCAGGTCAATATCATCGCGTTTATTCGTGACAATGGCTACCTGCTTTCCAACTCCCATAAGCTGGTCGAGTACCATTTTTCCAAATTCATTCCATCCAATAATGATTGCGTGTCCTTCCATAGTAGTGCCATTATAACCAAGTTTTTTATTTTCCTTGATTGTAGCCATAAGATTAGTGAATTGACCAATTAAAATTCCATAAATACCAATACTCATCAAAATGAAAATATAGCCAATGATCCTTCCATAAAGTGTAGCAGGGAACAGGTCACCATAGCCTACAGTCGTTAGCGTTACGACCGAATACCAAATGGCATTGGTGTAATCCCTAATTGCTGACTGATTACTTTCCTTCTCTACATAGATGAGTGCTGTTATCAGTAGGAAGTAGATGAGAAATCCGGCAATGATTTCTAAACTGATCTTTAGAGTCTTGTTCTTAAACAGATCTTGAAACATGTGTTAGTCTGGTGAAAATCAAATATAAGAAAAGGTTTTGATGTGTAGAGTAGATGAAGGTGTAATTAAGGCAGATGATTCGTCACAAGGTTCGATTTTTTAGGAACACAAAAGGTTGCGATAGAACCAAAGCTTTCAGATTTGGTCCCTTTTAACAGGTGAGTAGCTGATGAATATTAAAATCATCAAAATGAAGAATTTTCCATTAATAGATTAGTAAATTGCTTTTATTATAAAATAATATCTGCTTATTTTATGATTTGCCAATAAAACTGGCGATTTGTTAGTTAACTAATCATTTAAAAAGAGATTCATGCGAAGACATACCTATGATTTTGGTGTAATTGGTAACTGTGCTTACACAGCACACATTCATAAGAACACCAATATTTCCTGGATGTGCTGGCCACGTTTTGATAGTAGCTTCATTTTTGGTGGGTTGCTGGATGAAGAAAAGGGTGGTGAGTTTTCGGTAAAACCATTAGAAACTGAATTCCAAACGAAACAGTACTACATCGAGAACACCAATATTTTGTGTACGGAGGTGGAATCCGAAACAGGAAAATACAAGGTAACAGACTTTGCACCTCGTTTTTATCAGACAGATCGATACTATCGGCCTTTGATGCTAATCAGGAAGGTTGAGCGAATGGATGGCAATCCTCGAATCATCGTGAAATGCAAGCCTAAGGGAGATTACGGTAACGTTACCCCTCAATCCTCCATGGGAAGTAATCATATACGCTTTCTTGGATTGGAAGCTCATTGTCGTCTAACAACGAATATTTCATTGAATTACGTATTAGGTGAAGAAAGCTTTGTGCTGAATGAAACCAAGTACATGGTCATGACCTATGGCTCTCCATTGGAAGCTTCGCTGGAAGAGACGGTGGACCTCTTTTTATCCAAAACAAAAAACTATTGGAGGAACTGGATTAAAACAGCTGCCATTGTTAATTTCTCGCAACGAGAGGCCATTCGGTCAGCACTGATTCTAAAGATTCATCAGTATGAAGATACTGGAGCCATTATAGCTGCGGCAACTACCAGTTTGCCAGAATCTCCAGGGAGTACCAGAAACTGGGATTACCGTTATTGTTGGATGCGTGATACTTTTTACACACTGAATGCATTCAATAATATCGGGCACTTTGAAGAGTCAGAAAAGTACTTCCATTATATTCTAAACACGACCATTGAAGAATCCAATCGATATCAACCTTTATACGGGATTAGTGGTCAAAAGCAATTAACAGAGAAGGAGATCTCCCTTTCTGGATACATGGGGAATCAGCCGGTGAGAATTGGTAATGACGCCTACACGCACATTCAAAATGATGTGTATGGTCAGGTGTTGATTTCGTTACTACCGTTGTATGAAGACAAGCGGATCATATTTACGGAGCGTTTTGATTCATCTGAGTTGGTCATCAAGACTTTGGATATGATCGAAAAGACATTTGATGAAACGGATGCCGGTTTATGGGAATTCAGAAACCTTAGCCAGCACCATTGTTATACTTACTTGTTCCATTGGGCAGGAAGTAGCGCGGCGGTTAAGATTGCAAAAGTAATTGGCGATGCTAAGATGGGAGAGAAGGCAGCGAAGTTGAAAGAACGTTCTGCTAAGATGATTGAGAAGTGCTTTGTGCCAGGAAAAAAGGCTTACGCACAAGCTGTGGGTGTGGACCGAATGGATGCAAGTACGCTGCAGCTGATCATGATGAATTACTTTGGTGGTAACGAGCAAGCAGCCAGAGATCACTTGTTAGGTATGGAGAAGGAACTACACGCGAAGGATGGTTTGTTCTATCGCTACAAACATCAGGATGATTTTGGGGAGCCTGAGACCACATTCCTTATCTGCGCATTCTGGTATGTAGAGGCTTTAGCGTGTGTCGGACGGGTTGATGAAGCGGTCAAGTATTTTGAAAACCTGATCTCATATTCAAACCACGTGGGGCTGCTAAGCGAGGATGTTAATGAGAAGGATGGAAGCATGTGGGGAAATTTCCCTCAAGCATATAGCCACGTTGGACTGCTGAATGCGGCATCACGTATTGCAAGGAAAATTGATAAGCCTGATTTTCTATAAATCAATAAAGCATCTAATAAAAAGGGAGCTCTCGGCTCCCTTTTTTTATACTGTTACTCAATCAATTAGACTTTTTAAGATGTCTCTGATTTCTGTATAGTCAGCTACTCGATATCTGGCGGCTGAAGAGGTGCTCCCCACCTTTATGCTAAAGGCATCTTTTGGCATGGCCTTGAATGTATCTTCATCAGTCCAATCGTCACCACAAGCCATAACAAAGTCAGACTCATGCTTATTTAACCAAACAGATGCCGCTCTACCTTTATCGATTTCTGAGTTCTTAATTTCAACCACCTTATTCCCTTCCAGTACTTTGAGGTTTCTGTCGATGGTGATGTATTTTAAGTGGCTAGTCAGCTCGCGTGTACGTGCTTCTCCCAGACCGGTTTCCACTTTTCGGTAGTGCCATACAAGCGAATAATCTTTCTTTTCAATGAAACTACCTGGAGTTCTGTCCACATAACCATCGAGTACCTTCTGAATCGGATCTTTCCAGCTATCGTTAAGCGTAGTTAAGGTTTTAAAGTCTTTATCCCGTTCTTTAATCCAGACACCATGCTCTGCTATGATTTCAATGTTGTAATCTTTCAACCATTCAGCTAGCGTTTCTCTACCGCGACCACTGATGACCACTACTCGGTTACGTTCATCTTCTGACAAGGCTTTCAAAATCTTTTTAAGTTCTTTGTCAGGTTTCGAGTCGTTAGGGTCACTAAAGAACCCAACCAGTGTTCCATCATAATCAAGGAAGATCAGACGCTTTTTCGAGCTATCGTACGTGGATTTGATTTCATTACGGATATTCTTATCAACGATTTGAGTTTCCAATGCTTTCTGTTCGTTTTTAATGAAGTTGAGGCGTTCCATGAAAATATTGACCCAGTGGTGGATATTGTATCGTTGAAGTGATCCTTGCATGGTCGTCATGGCGGCCATCTGTTTCTTCACAGGCATGGTTAGTGCTTTCTTGATTGCTGAAACCAGTTGATTGATATCATTGGGGTTGATCAGCAGGGCATCGGATAACTCCTTGGAAGCACCGGCCATTTCGCTCAGAATCAAGACGCCTTTCTTATCAAGCTTACTTGCAATGAACTCTTTACAGACCAGGTTCATCCCATCACGCATTGGGGTGACTAGGGCCACTTCAGCCATTCTGTAGAATGCAGATAGTGCATTTAGTGGGAATGAACGATAGAAGTAATGAATTGGTGTCCAGTTCAGACGAGCATATTTACCATTGATACGACCTACCAATAAGTCTACTTCTTCCTTAAGTTCTTTGTATTTCCCAACAGAGTCTCTGGATGGCACAACTACCATAAGTAAAGAAACTTTCTCGCGATACTCTTCATTTTCTTCGAGGAAGAGCTCAAAGGCTTTCAGTCGTTGAGGAATTCCCTTAGAGTAATCTAGTCGGTCAATGGACAGTATAAGTCGCTGATCACCAACAGACGTTCTATACCGTACTTCTCTAGCCAAAGTCTCAGGGGATGCCGCTGTACTGGCATACTTTTCGTAATCGATACCCATTGGTAGCGCATCCACCATTACTTTTCGATTATCCACATTGATTTGACCATTGCTATTTCCTAGTCCGGCCAGTCTGTTGACAGAAGAAAGGAAGTGGCGCATGTCGTCATAAGTATGAAAACCGAGGAAATCAGCTCCAAGCATTCCATTGAGCAACTCACGCCTCCACGGTAGCAATCTGAATGATTCATATGATGGAAAAGGAATATGAAGGAAGAAGCCAATACTCGCTTTGGGAGCTTTCTGTCGAAGCAACTGTGGAAGCAGGAGCAGCTGGTAGTCATGAATCCATATGGTGTCATCAGGTTCTACTACTTCTTCGATTGCTTTCGCAAATTTCTTATTTACCTTTTGGTAAGCCTTCCACATATCGTCATCGAAAACGATGTACTGGTTGAAGTAGTGAAAGTTTGGCCAGAGGGTTTCATTGCTAAAGCCTTCATAAAAGTCTTCTATTTCTGAAGCGGTAAGAAACACCGGCTTCATACTTTCTTTTTTGAGGTTTGTGGCGATTTCATTCTGATGGTCTGCCTTGGGAACCGGCATGCCCGGCCAGCCAATCCAGATGTTGTCACCCTCTTTGTAAATGGATCCTAATCCAGTGGCTAAACCACCTTCACTTGGTTTGTACTGGAACTTTCCATCCTCTTGTGATATTTTAACAGGTAATCTATTTGATACAATGATCGTTTTGGCCATGACTAAAGGTTTACAATAAATATACAACCCTTCATCAAAATTGTTCGATAAGGTTGCTTTAAGATACTATTAGTTTTTACTGGGCCGGGGTATTACCCAAAAGTGTTTCTAAGTCTGATCTGGGTTAATTTTCGCTTGGTGTCAAGTGGAAAATCACCCTTCATTATCCAGTCGTAAAAGCTGGGTTCTTTTTGCAATATTTCATTCACAGGCTTGCCGCGGTGTTTTCCGAAATTAAAAACTTCCACTCCTTCGTTGTTGAAGACGATGCGACCTGCCAGATCCACCATTCTTTGGTTGGTAAGCTCGTGAAGCTTGCCCATGTCGTTTTCAATTACGCCTATGTCTTCGCCCAGAAGGTTTTGAACGGTCTCCCCATCGTATTTCTCAATTTGGGACATTAGGACCTCATAGGTTGCTTGAGTATCTGCAAGTGCGCTGTGCGCATTCTCCAGAACCTTACCGCAGTAAAACTTATAAGCTGCACTAAGGTTTCGTTTTTCCATCAGGTGGAAAATCTTCTGAGCATCTACCAGCTTTCTGTTGTCAACATCAAATTCCACATTGGCCCGAAGAAACTCCTCTACCAACATTGGTACGTCAAACCTTAGAATATTGAAACCTGCCAGATCACAACCCTCCAGCCACGTGGCCAGTGATTTACCCACTTGTTTGAAAGTAGCTTCATCTTTCACATCGTCATCGTAGATCCCGTGAATCAAACTAGTCTCTAGTGGAATAGGAATTGTTGGGTTAATTTTTCGACACTTTTCCTCTACAGAACCATTGGGCATCACTTTAAGAAGCGCCATTTCTACAATGCGGTCTTTGGCAATATTGGTTCCAGTAGTCTCCAGATCGAATACTACCAGCGGGTTCTTTAGGTGAAGTTTCATGAATAGGATTTTAATGCGTCAAAAAACTGAGCGTCTGATACGCCAATTCGGTTTAACAGGGCTTTGGCAGCTGCCGAATGTGCAGGGAAGCGTTTGCTTGATGACTTTACTTCAATTTTATCAGATCCATGGGTGATCAGATATCCATCCCTCACCGGTTCGGCAGTGAGTGCACTGTACTCGATGTTGCGAATGTCTTCACGTTCCTTCTTACCCATGAGTGTAGCTACGTTATCACCTTCAAAAAAGAGGAAAGTACCAGCTTTAGGTAAGTTGTCAGCGAGCGATTCGAATTCGCTGATGTAATCTTCGAAACTATTATATCCTTCAGGGACATCTTCATCAATTCTATGAATCAATAAGATATGAATGTCTAATTGATGAAATAATGCTTTATTCCCTTCAAGTTCATCACCTCCTTTAATTAGTACTATCGGAGCGTCTGTTGGTGTGTATTCTTCACCTACGGTGTAATAATCGGCAGGCTTGTTAATGAAGCTCAGAACATGCTCTACAAGGTTGTAGATTTTCTTAACTCCGTGATTTCCACCTATATATATCCGCTGCTTATTTTTTAACAGGTCAGTGTTTATTTGCATGGGTTGTTACGTATAGCTCAAAAATAAAAGAAAAAGGGGGGGAGCCAAACTTTTGGAGTAATATGACGCGTTTTATCACGAGTGATTTATCCACATTAAATAGTTAGTAAGATGTCTGTAAGTTATTGCGCGGTTATGTAGACATCAGCTAGGTTTGCTTTTAGAAAAAATTCGCATGGAAGGAACGAACCCATCAGCCACCAAGGGAGGGCCTAAGACACGTAGAGTAGGAGTTTCGGATTTATCGAGACAACTTGGGAAAATCCCGCCTCAGGCTATAGAACTGGAAGAGGCCGTGTTAGGTGCTCTTATGCTGGAAAGGGATGCACTTACCAATGTGATAGAGATCCTGAAGTCTGACAGCTTTTACAAGGATGCGAACCGGATGGTTTTTGAGGCCATCGTCCAGCTGTTTAACAATAGTGAGCCTGTTGATATCAAGACGGTGGTTCATCAATTGCGTAAAGATGGAAATCTGGAGATCGTAGGTGGTGCCTATTATGTTTCGGAGCTTACAACAAAAGTAAACTCGGCTGCCAATATTGAGTACCATGCTCGGATCATTGCTGAGCAGTCCATTAAGCGGCAGCTCATTCACATTTCTTCCATTATTCAGCAAGATGCGTACGAAGACACCAAGGATGTTTTTGATCTGTTAGACAAGGCACAGCAGTCGCTTTTTGATGTGTCGGAATCTCATATCCGGAAGAACTTCGATCAAATGAGTTCATTGATGCATCAGGCCATTCAGGAGATCGAAGAGCGTAAGAATCAAAAAGACGGACTTACAGGGATCCCAAGTGGATTTACGGCATTGGATCGAAATACTTCTGGCTGGCAGCGATCAGATTTGGTCATTATTGCGGCAAGGCCAGGTATGGGTAAAACCGCTTTTGTAGTGTCGGCCCTCCGTAATGCAGCGGTCGATTTCAACATACCAGTGGCAATCTTCTCTCTGGAGATGTCCTCTGTCCAGTTGGTACACAGGATGGTTTCTGGAGAAGCCGAGCTGGAATCGGATAAGCTTAGAAAGGGTAATTTGGAAGCTTACGAGTGGCAACAGTTGATCAGCAAGACCAGCAAGTTATCCGAAGCACCTATTTTTATTGATGACACACCGGGTTTGAGTATTTTGGAATTGCGGGCAAAAGCCAGAAGACTGGTAGCACAACATGGCGTTTCCATTATCGTGATTGACTACTTGCAGCTAATGAGCGGGGATCAATCCAAAAACTCTGGAGGAAACAGGGAGCAAGAGATAGCATCGATTTCACGAGCGCTAAAAGGTATCGCCAAAGAGCTGAATGTGCCGGTGATCGCCCTGTCACAGTTGAGTCGTGCGGTGGAGACCAGAGGTGGAGACAAACGACCACAGCTATCGGATTTGAGGGAATCAGGATCTATTGAGCAAGATGCGGATATGGTAATGTTCCTTTACCGACCTGAATATTATGGCATTACACAGGACGAAAACGGTATGCCACTTCAAGGAGTGGGACAAGTAATCATCGCTAAAAACCGTCATGGTAAATTGGAAGATGTGCCATTGAAATTCATTGGTAAGTTTACTAAGTTCGAGGACCTTGATGCGCCGATGACCGGAGGTGATAATTACGGACAATCATTCCCAACTTCTGGAAATGCTGGCGGTGCTGGTAACTCTGACTTTACCATTACACTCCCTAGTAAGGCCAATAAGAATGATAACGATGAAGGGATGCCTTTCTAATTGTCGATAAACCCAAAAACAACACTCATGAAGTCTTTAGTAGTCAATGCGAGCGATGCTGGTTATCTTCTGGCATTTGCAGAAAAACCTATTCCAAAAATCCCTAAAGGTCATTGTTTGGTCAAGCTTAATGCTGCAGCACTTAACCGTAGGGATTATTGGATATCTGTTGGGAAATACCCGGGAATTAAAGATGGTGTTACGTTGGGCTCTGATGGAGCAGGAGAAGTAGTAGATGGACCTAAGGAGTGGTTGGGTAAATCGGTATTGATTAATCCTAATATTGAATGGGGGGATAACCCTGAGGTACAGTCTGCGAATTACAGCATTTTGGGAACACCAGAGAACGGAACGTTCGCAGAATACATTGCTCTATCCACCGATAGGCTCGTAGAGAAGCCTGCTCATCTTTCCGATACACAAGGAGCTGCTTTGCCATTAGCTGGCCTAACAGCCTATCGTGCCACTTTCACTAAAGCGCAAGTTCAGAAAAACAGTCGAGTGCTGATCACTGGTATAGGAGGTGGAGTTTCTCATTTTGCTTTGTTGTTTGCACTAGCTGCTGGAGCAGAAATATATGCAAACAGTAGTAGCACTGCCAAACTGGATAAAGCCATCGAACTTGGAGCACAGGCCGGTTTCAATTACAAAAGTGACGACTGGGTAAAGCAGGCCGGTGCTGACGGTAAATTCGATGCGATAATCGACAGTGCAGGCGGAAATTCAATCAATGATTACTTAAAGTTGATCAAGCCTGGAGGCCGAATTGTTACTTATGGAAGTACAACAGGTAAAACTGAAGGGCTGGATTTATTTAGGCTGTTTTGGTCACAAGCTTCTATAATTGGCTCTACCATGGGCAACGATCAGGAGTTCCACCAGATGGTTGATTTTGTACGAGAACAATCTATAATCCCTGCGGTTGACACGGTGTTTCCTTTTGAAAAAGGTATCGAAGCAATTAAGTCCATGACAACCACTGATCAGTTTGGCAAAATTGTGCTATCCTTTTAAGCTGGTATTTTGGCGTTGATATAGATTTTCTCCATCAATTGCTCTGGCTTGAATGGTTTCGGTAAATAATCATTCATTCCTACTTCATAGCACGCATTGATATCTTCTTGAAGTGTAGATGCTGTTAATGCGATGATTTTGGTGTCGTGATTAGGGACATCACTGTTTTTCGTGATAAATCTCGCAGCATCCAGTCCATTCATTAGCGGCATCTGAATATCCATCAATATCACATCATACTCTTTTTGGTAAATCGCGTTAATTACCTCTTGACCATTTTCTACAATATCCAATTCCACGTTTTTGTCCGCTAACAGCGATTTTACGACCATTTGATTGATCGTATTATCTTCAGCAAGCAGAATCTTGATGTTTTCAATGTTGCTTTCAGATGAAGTTATTTCTGGCTTCAGTGCTAAACTATGAGATTCAGCTTTATCCATTTGTAATTCAAATCGAAAGCTAGAGCCTTCTCCAAGTTTACTTTTTACTTGAATTGTCCCGTCAAATAATTCAACAAGCTCTTTTACGATGCTTAAACCTAAGCCTGTACCACCATAAAGTCTCGCTGTTTCTGTTCCTGCCTGATCATATGGAGAGAATATCGTTTCCTGATTCTCCTCTGAAATTCCACGACCGGTGTCATTAACTTCTACTTGTAATCGATAACCATCATCGTTTGTAACTAGTGTGGCAATGACATCTACACCTCCATCGCTGGTGAATTTGATTGCATTACTAACAAGGTTTGTTAATATCTGAGAAAACCGCATCTGATCTCCCTTAACCAAACGGTTTACAGATGGATGAACGAATGGTCTTACTTTTATACCATTCTTACTGGCATTGCATTCGAATGTGGTGATGACAGATCTTATGATCTTTTCAGGGTTGAATTCGGTCTTATCAAGCTGAAGCTTACCTGCATTGATCTTCGAAAGGTCTAAAATATCATTGATTAGTAAATGCAGGTTGTTCGCAGAATCGTCGATTGCTTCGATGTATGTTCTCTGCTGATCATTCAGCTCCGTATCGAGAAGGATTTTGATCAACCCGATAACACCATTCATTGGAGTTCGAATCTCGTGACTCATTTTGGATAAGAAATTATCCTTCTCCTCTATATCTCTTCGTGTAGTTCTTTCCAGACTCTTGAGTTTGCGATTTAGCAGGGTGATTTCGCTGTTTTTCTTTGTTTCAATGTGAATGGTTCCTAAATAGTAGGCAGTAACAGCAGCTCCACCTAGCAACAAGGCTAGTTGAATAAGATTTAGTGAAATGTCAAGTATGGTCATTTTCTTATGGTTTATGATAACAAAACTGATTCAAAACGCATAGCCATACATGAGCAAACTACTCCATTTGAGATTTGAGGGTTTTACTTGAGCGTAGTAAGAAAATCACCTAGTTGGTTTCGTTTAAATGGTTTTAAATGGGAAAAGCCTTTATTTGAAGGAAAAGCCTTTTCTGAAATGGACTGAATTTATTGCTTCATTATGGCTTGATGCCCATGATCAATATGTCCTCTGTTTGATCTTGTTTTCCTTTCCACCCTGCATATTCTTCTCCAATGAGCATCTTCTGATCCTTCATAGACCTTGCCGCATTTTGTTCGAAGAATTCCTTAAGTTGAGTAGAGGAATACCTTTTACCACTTTCATCGAGTTGGTTTGCAAACCCATCAGAGCACAGAAAAAATGAATCGCCTTTACTAAAATCAATTTTCACTCGTTCGAATTGCTTAGGACCGCTGCCTAATGGAATGTCAATACCTTTGTAATCTTTTAGTGATTCATCAAGCTTTTTGACATAGAGTTTGATCCCAGTTCCAGAGGCAGAGTAGTAAGCCAATCGTTTGTTCGTATCGATGACCAAAACGCCTATTTCCAAACCGTGTGAGTGGCTGTTGGTACCACTGGATTGCAAGGCAAGACTAATTTTCTCATCCAGTAAATTGAGGATTTTCTCTGGAGGTAGTATCTTTTTGATCCCTATAATTTCGTTCAACTGAGAAACTGTGAGTGCTGAAATGAAAGCGTTCGAGATGTCTGGATCATAGCATGATGCTGCTACGGCTATCTGGTACCCTTTTTCCTTTCCATGCCAGTAGAAGTCTCCTGAGACTTTTCCTTTGGCTTCCAGAAGTACGAAGGAATTAGGAAATACAC
>JAMWZA010000140.1 GCA_024305105.1 Marinoscillum sp. | reverse complement strand
AGGTAATATAGGAAGTCTCCTATCTACCCTAAATAGGGTAGTTAAAAGCTAACAATGTGATTTTGAATAGCAAACTTGACAAGACCAACGGCATTCTTTGCATCAGTTTTGCGCATTAAATTTTTTCGATGAGTGTGGATGGTCTGCTCACTGATGAATAACATTTCACCGATTTCCTTCATGGTGAGCTCTTGACATATCAATTCTAATATTTCGACCTCTCTCTTGGTGAGTTGGTTTTTATCGTCATTCAAGAATTTATCTACAGCACCGGATCTAACTTTTTGATGAAGTGCTTTAGCTACTAATTGATTGTAGTAGAAATCGTTGTTGATTACCGAAATCATGGCTTTTTGAACTTCTTCAGGTTCAGCACTTTTGAGAAGATATGAATGAACTCCAATTTCAATTAGGTCTGAGATCAGTTTTAACGAATCATGCATAGAGATCATGATGATGTAGGTATCTGGATAGTTGGTCACTACCTTTCTAGAAGTTTCCCAGCCATCAAGTTCTGGCATTTCTAGATCCAGTAGAAGTATATCTACTGGATTTTTTTCTAGATAATCCAAAGCCTTTTGACCATTTTCTACATCATTCACAGAAACCACGCCAGGAAATGTTTTGACCATCATGGACATACCTTTCCTAAATAGCGTATGATCATCAGCTATTAAAACTCTTATCGTTTTATCATCCATAACTATTCACCGTGCGTTAAATTTAAGTAATAAATGATGATATCACTGTCCTTTTGTGAACAGAATGCTAGAGAACAATCACACCGGTAGAATTTGCCTTATAATCTTCTTTTTGATCGCTTTTGTGATAAATGCGTGTCACCCAGATAAAAATGCGGAGGTCTCGGCTGAAGAGATCGATTTTAAAATAACAGATTCATCAGAGCTCTTTTTTAAAAACGTACGTAAATCTGAATACACCGTAGAAGAGCGAAAAGAAGCAGGGCTTGAATTGTATTCTCGGAGTGACTTACTTATTCAAAATCAATTCAAACCCATCATTATTATAAACTGGAGGACGGACAGGGCTTTTTTTTATTTACAACAAGAAGAAAACTCCGAAGCGACCTTCACAATACAAATAGCTGGTGAACCGGTAATTTTTAATGCACAAAACCAGCAAAACCACGCAGAAATTTCACGGTTGATATATAATGCAATTCTTAATGAAAAGGAGGTTATGATGAATAATGAGTTGTTTTTTGAATCAGCCAAACAAATAAATGACTTTCGTCGTATGTTCTTTGATTACCTAAGACTCGTTGACATCCGGTAAACTCAATACGCTTTTATTCATAACTTATTGAAGCTTAATGAAAAGGTGAATTGCGATGAAAGTTGTTGATTGTTCTTCGGCTGGGTTAAATAATTTATAATTTGGGTTACTTTTGCGTATCTTTTCAAGACATAATCAAGAAGCAGGCTTCGAATGAGCAATATCCCGCTTAAAACTAGACTCAACTATAAGTTTGACAACTTCATTTCCAAGGGTACCGTAGCGATGATCTACGGTCTGGGGATTTTGTCATTCATCCTTATCATATTTTTTGGAACCACTCTTTTGGCTTTTGGCCTTCATCCGGATTCAGATAACGACTTTAGTTTCTTCGAATCTTTGTGGGTAAACCTTACCCACGTACTGGATCCTGGGGTTCTTGGAAACCATGAGGACAACTGGCCATTCCGCTTGTTTATGATGATTACCACCTTCCTCGGTCTGGTAATAGTCTCCACACTAATCGGTTTGGTTTCCAATGGTATTCTTACCAAGATGGACGAATTGAGAAAAGGTCGTTCATTCGTTATTGAAAAAGACCATATGTTGATATTAGGCTGGTCTTCAAAAATATTTACCATCATCTCAGAAATCTGTATTGCAAACGAAAACCAAAAGCGAGGAGTCATTGTGATTTTGGCTGATATGGATAAGGTGCTGATGGAAGACGAGATTCGGGATAAGGTAGGAAGTACTGGAAACACCAAAGTAATTTGTCGAACAGGAAACCCAATTGATGTTCACGATTTGTACATTGCTAACCCATTTGATACCAAGTCCATCATTATTTTGGATAAGGACAATGAGAATTCAGATTCACAGATAATTAAAACAATCGTTGCGATTGTGACCAACCCTGAACGTAGAGAAGGTGCTTACCACATCACAGCTGAGATGGAAGATAAGCGAAACTTCGAGGTAGCCAAAATGGTCGGTAAAGATGAAGTGGAGTTAATCTTATCTGACGAGATCATTTCCAGGATCATGGTGCAAACCTCCAGACAATCTGGACTATCGGTGGTTTACATCGAGTTAATGGACTTTGGTGGTGATGAGATTTACTTCATGGAGGAGGTAACGCTTATTGGAAAAACTTTCCGAGAGATTCTTTTCTCATATGAAAACTCTGCTATTATGGGCGTTCAATTTGCGGACGGTCATGTGGAGATTAATCCTCCAATGGATACAATTTTCAAGGAAGGTGACCGAGTTATAGGTATCACCGAAGATGATGACACACTCGTACCGGATGCTCCTGAATTCCAGGATTTGGAAGAGAATAAAATTGTTTATACTGAACCTCTAGAGCAGGAGAAGGAGAAAATTCTTATTCTTGGATGGAACAATCGAGCTAAGTACATTGTCAAAGAACTTGACAACTATGTTCCTCCGGGATCTGAAGTTCGTGTGCTTAGTAAGTTTGATGATGCAGCAAAAGCTGTTCAAAAACTTGAAAATCAGGTGGAGAACATTACACTTTCATTTGATGTAAGTGATACCACCGACCGAGAAACATTAGAAGCCATGAACCTTGGTCAGTATGATTACATCATGCTCTTATGTTATCAAAACTACTTCCCTATTCAGGAAGCTGATGCCCAGACATTGATTACGCTCCTTCATCTGAGAAACTTCACAGAGAAGAATGGTGAGAAATACAAGATTGTTTCAGAGATGCTTGATATCCGAAATCGACAGTTGGCGGATATTACAAGTGCAGATGACTTTATTGTAAGTGATAAACTGATCTCGTTATTGATGAGTCAGGTTTCAGAGAACAAATTCCTGATGCGTGTGTTCGAAGACCTCTTCGATGCGGATGGCTCTGAGATCTATATCAAACCAGCTAAGGAGTATGTGAAAGTGGGTGAGCCAATAAATTTCTATACCATTCTTGAATCTGCTGCCAGAAAGAATGAAGTGGCTATTGGTTACCGCGTTATTAAAGAGTCAAAAGATGCTAGCAGAGGATACGGCGTTTACGTCAATCCTCCTAAATCCAACCAATTCACCCTAAGCATGGATGATATGGTAATCGTACTCTCAGAAGACTAATCCAGAACTACTTAACTGATTCGAGAGCCTCTCGAATCTGCTTCATTGCTTTTCGTCTGTAAAGTCTTGTACTGTGACTTACCTTGGGGATGTGTTGCAGGTAATCAAGCACTTCTGATTTTTGATCACGATTTAGATTTTGCAACTTCGTGAAAATCTCATTGTCGATTTTTGTAGTGTACATAACTTTGGTGGTTTATTGTTCACTTTACAAGTTAACGTACGAAGTTTATCAACTGTTTAGATTACCATCACGATTAGGTTAAGATTGATGATCAATGTTAAATCTTAATCGATGAACCTTACTCCTATATTTTTGGGAAAAAACGGCTATCTTGAAATAGTAATCCCAAAATTGAATTCATCTATACCATGTCAAACTTAAGTAAAGAAGTTTCTCAGTTTGTAGATCATATCTCCAAAAGAAACCCACATGAACCAGAGTTCATGCAAGCTGTAACAGAAGTTGCAGAAACCATCATTCCTTTTATGGAAGATCATACCAAATACAAAGAGGCAAATGTTCTGGAGCGAATGTGTGAGCCAGAACGTGTGGTGATGTTTCGAGTGCCATGGAGCGACGATCAAAACAGCATTCAGGTAAATCGTGGTTTCCGCGTGCAAATGAACTCGGCTATAGGTCCGTATAAAGGAGGTTTGCGTTTTCACCCAACAGTCAACTTGTCTGTTTTAAAGTTCCTCGCTTTTGAGCAAGTGTTCAAAAATAGCCTAACGACGCTTCCATTAGGTGGAGGTAAGGGTGGTAGTGACTTCAACCCCAAGGGAAAGTCAGATGCTGAAGTGATGCGTTTCTGTCAAAGCTTCATGACAGAGCTGTCTAAACATATTGGTGGTTATACGGATATTCCTGCTGGCGATATTGGAGTTGGTGCTAGAGAAATCGGCTATATGTTTGGTCAGTACAAACGTCTAAATAATGAGTTCACTGGAGTGCTTACTGGCAAAGGCCTTGATTTTGGAGGATCTTTAATCAGAACAGAAGCTACAGGATATGGACTCATATATTTCGCCAAGGAGGTGATGGATGAGCATGACGATTCGCTTGAAGGGAAAATATGTGCTATTTCTGGCAGTGGTAACGTAGCACAATATGCAATAGAAAAACTGATAGAGTTTGGTGCCAAGCCGGTTACCGTTTCGGATTCTGGAGGGTCTATCTATGACCCCAATGGAATAGATACCGAAAAACTCGAATTCATCAAAGAGCTCAAAAATGAAAGACGTGGAAGGATTAGCGAATATGCTGATAAGTACAAAGGATCAGAGTTCCATCAAGACATAACCCCTTGGAATTTTAAAGTTGATTTTGCATTTCCATGTGCCACTCAGAACGAATTGCCTCTGGAGGACGCTAAAACTTTAGTTAAAAATGGCTGCAAAGGTGTTTTTGAAGGAGCGAATATGCCAACTACCGATGAAGCGGTGGCTTATATTCGGGAGAACAAGCTATTCTTCAGTCCGGGAAAAGCATCCAATGCTGGAGGAGTAGCCACATCTGGATTAGAAATGTCTCAGAATGCGCAGCGCCTTTACTGGACCAGAGATGAAGTAGACTACAGGCTTAAGATGATCATGAAAAGCATTCATACCAACTGTGTTGATTATGGAAAAGAGTCTGATGGTTATGTCGATTATGTAAAGGGAGCCAATATCGCAGGGTTCGTAAAAGTAGCGGATTCGATGATTGCACAAGGGGTGGTTTAAACATCCCTTTTATTGTCCATTGTGACAGACTCATTTATATTTGCCTCCCAACGAAAAAGAAAGAAATTATGCTAATGCTTGGAATTATTGTCGGACTTTTCATTTTAGCAATGATATGCCCGATCCTTTTACCTAACAATAAAGTAAGCAATCACGAAAAAGATCATGTTTAAGTTAATCAGTCAACATTTTGTTGGCTGATTAATTCCATAGAATCGAGGTTTAGGCAAAGGAGTTCTCCCATTTCTTCACGATCCTTATAGTACACACAGCCATTATCTAAAGGAATCACCTTTTGATACTCGTCAATGGCCTGTTCAATTTCAGACTTAGGGTGTGGGTAGTGACCGTGAATAATCGTTTTGTTCATTGCCTTGGATCCATCGTAGTAAAAAGACCGCACATTGAGCATGTCTTCTCTACCGAGAAAAGGATTCTGAAGATTGAAATTGAATCCTGCATGAACTAGAATGAATTCGTCACTAATGAAGTAGTGATGTAGATCCCCAAGAAAATTAACATATTTTGCTTTTTCCGAATCGGGTAAATCGAAGAAAACCGATCCATTTAATTCTTCTAGCTGTGCTTTTCGCTGATCATCTTCGGACGTGAAATATTCTAATAAGATGAGGTCATGATTACCGAGTACGAAAAAGGTGTTGCTCTGTTTATCGAGTTCGATCAGTAGGTCTAATACCTCTCTGTTTCGGGGGCCTTTATTCACATAATCACCCAGCAAGAAAAGTTGGTCATCGTCCGACAACTTAACCTTTTCTAAAAGTGCTTGTAAAGATTGGCTGCAGCCATGAATATCTGAAATGACTAGCCTGCGGCCTTTGGGTTTAGAAACAACTTTCCCGAGAGGATTCGACATAGATTAGTCCTCGCTTTTTTGCTGTGTCTTTCTGAAATCAATCAAAGAAAGAGCAGCACCAAAAGCAACGAGAATAACCACAATGTTTACAAATAAATCTACTCCGTCGGTAACTGCAGGATTGGTAATGTCCATGATTTTGATGAAATTAATTTGTTGCGAATATAAAGCATTTCGCACCAATATTGAAATGGAGTTATCATTAGTTAACAACCAATAATGGAAGAGGTCATTTTATTTAGTTCGAAGAAAGAGATGGAGAAAGCACTGGCTCAACAAGAAGTATTAACCATACAGGTAGGGATGGTTAAATACAACATGACTCGTGTTGGAAATGAGGTTTATGTTTTTGAACAAAAGTGTCCACATTTTGATCATTCATTGGCCAATGCCAAAGTGAGTCCCTATGGAAAAATAACCTGCTTATGGCACAACTATCAGTTTGACTTACAGAGTGGTGAAGAGTCAGAAGAACGGTGCCGAAGCCTGGTAACACACCAGGCCGAATGGACAGATGATGGGCAATTGATGGTTAAGCTTTAGGATAAACTCAAGAAACCCACTACATAAACTAGCCAGTCAGCAATGGACTGAGCAAATGCATTGCCAGACCCTCGTCCAACCACATAAAGAACGAAGAGTAAATAAAGCACTAAGAGAATCGAGGCTTTTAGTTTTCCTATATAGTTTCCGGTAATAAAAATGATTAGAACCAATGCAGTTAATAACCAAAGTAAAAACCTCAACTCACCACTAAGGTCGACCATTTCCTGTGACATAGGGATAGGACCATAGAGTAGCGTGAATAAGAAAAGCGGAAAACCAAGAGCAAAACAGATATCGAAAATGTTACTTCCAAGTGCATTGGAGATGGCATCATCGTACTGGCCTCTTTGTGCATCCTTAATTGATATAATGGTATCGGGAAAAGAAGAGGCAGCGGATGCTAAGATTAATGCAACGAACATGACTGGGATTCCAAGTCCATGAAACTCACCTAGATATGGAACAGTATATGTTTCTAGTCCGATCCACTCACAAGCCAATACCAGCCAGTAGCAAACCCCGGCAATGCACATGGTCGAGAAAATTAATAGGGCCCAGGCTCTTTTGTCGTCTATTTTATTTTTTCCAATGAAAACCCTTTCAAGGTCGAGAGTGATCAAACCAAGAAAAAAAGGCTTTTGCTTCCTTTCTTCGTCCTCAAAGTCTTCTTCTTTGACATGAGATTCTTCAAGCATTACTTCCCGTTCTTTCTTATCCATAGACCAGAACATGTAGACGATGTAGACTACATAGACCAACATTAGTAGCAATCCATGGTACCAGTCGAGTAAGGATCCGCTGATGAGAACGATAAAAATGAGTTCTGCTATCAATAGACTTAGCCCATCACGAAGCATCACTTTTTTGGAGACACGAACTCTTTTAGTTAGACCAATGCCAATTACTGCCAACACAGCTACAGCTGGTATCACCATACTATTGAAAATAGCGGAGCCTGCTGTAGTTCCGATCCCTCCCGAGAAACCCTCGGCATCTTTCATAATGAATAGGAAAAAGAGCGAAGTGAACACCTCTGGCATGGAGCTTGCCACGGCATTGATGGTTGCTCCTCTCACTCCGTCTGAAAGATTTCTTCCGACATATTCAGAGGCAGTCATAAACCCATCACCGGCTCTCCAGATCACCAGACAACATAGGCTTATTAATATTAATGGTATTAGTATCCCCATCAGTGTAAATTCTAGGTGGAAAAAATGCAAAAAGCTGTGGGAGGACTAAGATAATGATTTTATTCATACAGCTTCAAGTAATTGTTTAATATCACTATTATCTGTTTCCTTCTATTGATATCTAAATCGGAAAGAATGTCAAGTCAGCGCACTTTGGTTTACACTATGTGAGGTAATAACCATATTGAACGAATTATGAATCCGTCATATGAGCTTTGTCGGGGAAACCCCAGGTGCAAAAAAACCATGTTACCAGAAAGATTTTAACGATCTTTGGCTAATTTTCTTGAAATAATCGTTTTGCATGTATATTAATCTGTCCGGTCTCAACATTATCGTAACTGGTGCAAGCCGTGGAATAGGGAAGGCAATTGCTACCAAGCTGGCTGAAGCTGGAGCGACTATTGCAATTCACTACAATAAGAACATACGTGAGGCAGAAAACCTAGCGCACATTCTTGGCAACGAATCCAAAGCGTTTCAGGCGGATTTGTCACAACCAGATGAAGCCGCCAAGCTTTTCGAACGCGTTTCTTTAGAAATGGGAAGTGTAGAAGTGCTTATTAATAACGCAGGTGTGGCTATTTCTTCTCCGATTTCAGCAGCAGATGATGAATGGACTAAGGTTTGGAATGAAACCATGATGGTAAATCTTACTTCTTCAGCGATGCTTTGTAAAAAAGCAATTCATCATTTTTTGCAACGAAAAGCTTCAGGAAGAATTATTAATATTAGCTCCAGAGCGGCTTTTCGTGGAGATCAGGCAGAATATATGGCTTATGCAGCCTCTAAAGCAGGGCTTGTTTCCCTCACTAAGTCGATTGCAAGAGCTTATGGCAAGGACGGCATCAAAGCATTTGTTGTTGCACCGGGTTTTGTGCGGACAGATATGGCGGTAGAATTCATGGAACAATACGGTGAAGAGCATACTAAGGGAGATGTGGCTTTGGAACGATTAACAGAGCCAAAGGACCTTGCACCACTTATCACATTTATTGCAAGTGGTATGGCAGACCACTCTACAGGCTCTACTTTTGATATCAATGCTGGTAGCTATATGCACTAGACAATATTTTTTTTATCTTTAATCAAAGAACTAACCGCATGGATAACTTAAAGACTCACCTGAAGTCGCTGATTCAATTGGCCGTATCAGACCAAAATTTTTCTCAGTTGGAGAAAATGCTCATTTATGCCATTGGAAAGGCACATAAGGTACCCGAAGCAGATATTGACAAACTGATTGAAGAAAACCTCAAAAGTAAGGGAGATACGAACCTTCAGTTTTCGGCTCTTTCGTTTGATGATAAATTTGAATACCTCTACAACATCATTCAGTTGATGAAAATAGATAACAAGGTGTTTTTGAGCGAGATTAAGTATTGTGAGGGTATGGCGGAAAAGCTCGGGTTTAAGAAGCAGGTGGTCAAAACCATGTCATCACGCATCTTTTCAGACCCATCAATCACTTCAAACAGAGAGAAGCTTAAAAACGAAGTAAAGAAGTTAGAGCTTTAAATTCATTTGTTTCTCAACCAAGGTAAATCTATCTTTAACGCACAAAAACAGACCTGACGTTATCATGAGTATTAAATCCCAACTAAGTACACTTATTCAACTGGCCAAAATTGATGGAGAATTTGCTGGTGAAGAGCGTGAATTGATCATGATTCTTGGCAAGGCAAACGGCCTTAATGAAGATGACGTTTTGCACCTTGTTGACAATCCTGAACCACTTCCGGCTTTGTCCACAATGAGTGATGAAGACCGATTCGAGTACCTGTACAACATTGTTCAATTGATGAAAATTGATAGTCAGGTATACTTAAGTGAAATCAAGTATTGTGAAGAACTGGCAGAAAAGCTAGGTTACAAAAAATCAGTTATTTCGAAACTTAGTTCCAAAGTCTTTAGTGATCCAGCGATCACATCCAATAGAGAGGCACTGAAACGGGAAGTAAAAAAGTTCCAAAATAACGCTTAAATACGGGCCTCGCATGAGGCCTTTTTTTATCTACAACTCGCGATTATGGACACCTTTAAATGGATTCCATTTGTATCAGTAGACCCAGAAGAAATCAGAAATGTTCGAGCGCAGCTGCACCTTTCGGTTCAAAATGTAGCGGCTGTAGGCAGAAAGTTTCTATCCGAATCAGAAGGCGATGAAAATGCGGTCCTATCCTGGGTTCCGGGGTTAAGAAGAATGGCTGGAAAATGGGTGCAGGGAGATATTTCGTTTAGAAGCTCCATAAGCCTCGAAGAGTTCAAAATCTATTTGGTAGATGAGAAGGTAATGACGCTGGCCGAGTTTGCTCTGCAAAACAGCAACACTACCCAACTAATGATCTGGCTGGAGGAGCAAATTGGTAAATTTGGGCTACAAGCAAAAAACCTGACCATGAACTTGCCGTATCAGTTACCGGCATCAGTTCTGGAAAAAGGAAGTCCATTTGAAATCAATTCTGAACGAAATACGCGGGAGTTGTCTAAGTATTATCACAATACCTATCTGTTACTAAGAGAGTTCAAGGATCACCATGGTGTGGATACAACCATTAATATATGGCCGCATCACTTCGACATGGCTTTGGACATTTTGCTAAAAGATACCGGAGATCCAGAAACGAACACTCAAATAGCGCTTGGAATGTCGCCAGGAGATGATCAATTTGAGAATCCGTATTTTTATGTCAATTGTTGGCCGCACGCCAATACCGAGGCGTTTTCTAAATTATCGAACCATGCCATTTGGATTAGCGAAGAATGGACTGGCGCAGTGATGTTGTCTAAGCACATACGGTCTGCAGACAAGCAGGAAGAAATGCTGAGAACATTTTATCAGGAGGCTTCAGAGACATTAATTGAGGCGCTGACGAAGTAGCTCGTTTACTCGTATTCCAAAATGTTGCTCCAAATGAGCTAAAAATGCATCTTCATTTAGAATTTCTTTTTCTTCTCGCTCTCCCATCAAACTGATAATGAGTTTTCTGGATGTCAATGTGACACGACCTTCTCGAAATAGCTGGGTTATGAACTTTTCTTGATGATAGGTAGACTCCAATGATGCTTGATGCAGATTACATCTTGGAATAAACTCGATTAATGCTCGTGGCTGCTCTGTAAACTGGTACACAGTTTCGTAGTGCGAGTTGTCATTAGACTTTTTTAGTAACCAGTTATTATCCGCATCATGTTCAAATCGAAAATACCTGGTGTAATCTAGTTGCGCATCATTGATGACCAGCCGTTTTGGAAAGCACATATGGTCTCCGAAACCTACGTCGCATAAGTATTTATCATTTCCCAGATTTACCAACACTGCCGCATGCTCAAATTCTGGAGACAAAACTCCGTCAACGAATGTCCTCGCTGAAACCAGTTTAGGTTTAAAACCTAAATGACTGACCAAATAGTAGAAGAGAATATTGAGTTCGTACCCTATGCCTCCACGACACCTGTCAATTATTTTCTTTTGGAGGTCTTGGACATTCAGTACTACCGCTTTCTTGTAATGAAAATCCAGGTTTTCATAAGGAATAGAAAGCAGGTGGGCATGATGAATAACTCTGAGTGACTTCTGACTTACATCTTGCTGACCTAACCCGATTCTGTTTAGGTAAGCTTTAACATCAAGTGGTTCTAGTTTTCTTTGTTGGCTATTGTGCACCATGCTTTAGCGCTTGAAAGCCTTACGAAGGTTGAACACAAAATTGTTTAACGCCTGATCCCATGAGCCGTCCGCATCCCAGACGTCACCTACATGCACATCTTTAACGATTGTCTGCTTGATGTAATACTTGGTTACATTAGCCTTGGAAGGTATTTTCTTGAGGGTTACTTCATCGTTTACTTTATAAGCAGTGCTCATTTGATGCGTTTCATTAGGTGTAAGTGGATAATTAAGAATCCTTTTGATAGCACTTCCTGTACTTTGAAGCGGCATTAGCGCGTACTGATACCCGGCCTTGTATAGTGCGTCTGCATCACTAATCTCTACCAGGTCATATTTGAACGGATAGTTTTTCATGATCTCCAAGAGTAAGGCATTTTTCTGGTCTACTTTATTGTTATAATAATTGAGCTGAGCAAGAACGTACTCCTCCATGTCTTGGGTTGGTTCTAATTTTTGGAAAGCGACTACAGCGAGCTTCAAACTCTGTAACCGGCTTGGATAATTTTCATACCGGGTGCCATTGAATACTGCCAGATCACTTAAATACTCCGGGCCTTCAGGGATTAAGAAATTCGATCGTTCGATTTGCTGACGTAGTATTTGTCTACCGAGTCTCACCATCACACGTTCCAACTCCTGATGAGTCTCCTTCCATGCCTGCTGCCCGCTGCTAATATAATTTTCTTCATTGTTCGAAAATGGAGTGATCAGGATGGAAAATTCTTCGTTGGGTAGCGAACCGGTTTGCGTAACGGAGATGATGTTTTTCACTTTACGTGATTGTATAAGAGATAAAAAACTATTCTTCACTTCAGGCCCTGCATTCAAATCATCGATGTATACATATCCGATCGGGTCTACTCCAATCTGTCGGAAAAACGTATGGCTTTTGAGAGCCAGGGTTTTCCAATCACCCCTCAGTCTAAACTCTCCCACTTCTACTTCCGGAACAGATATGATTATCAGTGATCGCTGACTCGTCAGGTTCTCAGGAACCTGATCGGTTAAACTCAGAAATTTAGGTCCACCAATATCTAATATTTCCGTTTGTGCATGAAGTGGAGCAACTCCGATACAAAAAGTAATAAGTAAAACGATCCGACAGAATAGATTCATAAATCAAAAGTGAAAATTAAATTTATATATTAACCTTCAAAGCACAAGACTAGTATGAGTGAAGTAAAAAGATGTGATTGGGCTGAAAATACTTTTGATCAGTATATCAAGTATCACGATGAGGAATGGGGCGTGCCTGTTCATGATGATCTAGTCCATTTTGAGTTTTTAATATTGGAAAGCGCCCAGGCCGGTTTAAGCTGGAGTACCATCTTGAAGAAAAGAGAGGGTTACAGAGAGGCTTTTGACGGATTCAATGTAAATAAAGTGGCAAAATACACTCCAGAAAAAATAGAGGAGCTGGTTCATAACCCGGCAATCATTCGAAATAGAATGAAAATTGAAGCGGCGGTGAACAATGCACATCGTTTTATTGAAGTTCAGAAAGAGTTCGGCACATTTGATTCCTATCTGTGGCGGTTTGTCAATCATCAGGTAATTGTCGGAGGTTTTAAGAATATACAAGATGTACCTGCTACGACTAAAGCATCAGACGCGTTGGCCAAAGACCTGAAAAAACGCGGTTTTAAGTTTCTGGGCTCAACCACCATTTATGCATTTATGCAAGCCGTTGGATTGGTAAATGATCATACCACGGATTGCTTTAGATTTAAACAAGTGATGAAATGAAGATAATTCTGACCATTTTCCTAATGGCTGTAGCTGCTGCTTGCGAAAAGTCCGATGACTGTATCAATAAGGAACAAATAAATGAAGAGGCTATTTGCACAATGGACTACCGGCCGGTATGCGGTTGTGATGGAATAACCTATAGCAATGTCTGCCAGGCTGAAAATGCTGGTTTAACATCATACGAGGAGGGAGCGTGTGCGACTCCATCTGACGAAGATTAGGATCTCCGGGTTTTTTCATAGACTCATCAACAATCAGAAATGAAACGCTTAATAACTATCTGATTGTAATTGGAGAAACATATGTTAATGCATGGTCGACAGGTGCAGTTGGAGTATACATCTGGAGAGTATGACTAAAGCTCCTTAACCACCGTCTTCTTCGGCACAACCAATCGCCACATTCCTCTGAGATCTCCCAATTGATAACCAGTGGCCTGATCAGCCGGATATAGCTCAGTGATTAACTGATGGTTTTCTGTTGCCAGTTCCTCTCCTACGCGCCCATGACAATTAAGGCAAAGTCCAGCACTAATCAGAATGGGTTTGGTGTAGATCAACTCGGTGCTGCTAAGTTCCTGGATTTGACCTGAAGCACTCGCTGGTGCATATTCATAGGCTTCCCAAATCTCTTTTTCTATTCCTGAAAGCGAATCTGCCGGATTTCTAGGCTTGTTTGTCACTCTTTTGATAGAAATGCCCAGACTATCTTCCAGCTTTTTCACCATTTCCATGGCATTGGTATTGCAATAGGTAATTGCTCCAGCTACCCCTTGCTCTTCTACCGCCGTTGTTAATGCCTGCTGAAATGTTTGTTGTGTAATGTTGAGAGACTGTTTCGCAATTTCCTCACCCTTTGCCATGATTTCTGCATCGGTAAGACGCTTGATTTCTCGGCCTTCCATTTCTTTTTTAATTGCCTCACGATCCACAGGTTTGTCAGGCTTACAGCCGAGCCAGTATCCACAGGTGACTATCAAAATAATAAGAAACAGGATGTTTTTCAGTGTCCTCATAAAAGTCGAAAGGCTTTGTATAATTTTGCAGACTAAAGTTAACGGAGATGATTGATAAACTCGAGGCAATCAAAAAAAGGTTTGAGGAGGTAAGTCAGTTGATTGTTCAGCCGGACATCATTGCTGATATGGATAACTATGCCAAGCTCAACAAGGAATACAGCGATCTGCAGAAAATTGTTGACAAATACAACGAGTATCTACTCGTGACTGGCAACATAAAGAACGCCAAAGAAGTGTTGGAGACTGAAAAGGATGAGGAGTTTCGGGACATGGCCAAAATGGAGTTGGATGAACTCGAACCAGAGAAGGAAGAACTTCATGACGAGCTCAAGTTTATGTTGATTCCTAAAGATCCGAATGATAGTAAAAATGTCATTTTAGAAATACGTGCAGGAACTGGCGGAGATGAGGCAGCGATTTTTGCCGGAGATCTTTTCAAAATGTATGACTCCTATGCATCCTCCC
>JAMWZA010000014.1 GCA_024305105.1 Marinoscillum sp. | reverse complement strand
CCCTAAAGGGTGACCGAAAAATAGTCCCTTTAGGGAATTCAAACCGACGTGGAACGGGGCGTATTTAATCAGAGATTGTGCTTTCGAAAAACCTTTTCTCGGATACCACTAATAAATAATCACCTCAGTGCTCTGATCCGACTGAGAGATACCTGAGTGATTCCCAAATAGTCTGCCAGATCTCCCAGGCTGATGCGCTGAGCAATGGATGGGTTGCCTTCAATGAACAGATTGTACCTCATTTTAGCATCATCTTTCAGTAGTTCGGTTATCCGCTGCAGCATGTTGATGTTGATTTGTTCCAGCAGCTTCTGGTAAAACAAAAATAAGTCAGGATGCTGGTCGCATAACTGGTTGAATTGATTCTTCTCAACAGTTAAAACGGATGATTTCTCCAGCGCCTTGATCATGTGTGCGGTGGGTTGCTCCGTGAGGAAGCTTTCCAGCGATGTGAACACCGAATTTTCTTTAAAAAATCGAAGGATAATGTCATTGCCCTCACCGTTGATGAAGTAGAGTTTGACTAATCCAGTTTCTAGGAAGTAGAGCTTTTTACACACCCGATGATTGTCAATAAGCAGATCGCCTTTCTTGAATTTCTGTGGCTTCATGATCTGTACCAAATCCTCCCACGCTGATTCGGTGATTGGGCTGAACTGGTTAATGAAGTGTCGAATTCCGTGCATTTGTATTGAATATACTAAGACATTCTATGATACAGAATTCATTTACCTCATTTGCGATCCAAAAACTCCCTCAGACTTTTAATGGTGTCAAATGGTGTGTCCACTGATCCGGCATTGGCCATCCACGCGGGAATAGAACCGCCAGGATCGGCTTGCAGCTGGTAGGTGATTTTGGTTTGGTTTTCAGTGATTTCCTCAAAAAACCAGAACCCTTTGAGGTACGGAATTCTTGTTTTGTCGTCGTTGGCTGGTTGATACTCAGGCAGTGCAGTGATGGCCACTTTCACACCATTTTCTACTTCCTGGTATTCTAACTGTGTATAGGAGTCCCTATCCTGCATTGGAAAAGGTACCGCTGTTACCGTGTAATTCACCTGCCTGTTGCCTTCCATGAGCATGAGTTCGGACGTTTCACAGTTGGACCACTGACACATCTGATCTACTGCTTTCATCGCCTGGACGAGTTGATCAACTGGTTCGTTGATGATGCCAACGCCTTTGAATTCATCCAGATCAGAGTTTGGCAATTCTCGTGTGTAAACCTGAATGCCTTCTTTGTCTTTTTTGAGTTGCCAGTGCGATTCTTGTGCAGGTGCTAATTGGACAAAAAACACCATTAGAATAGATAATAAAATGAGCTTAGGTTTTTGCCAAGTCATTGATTGCAGGATTTTCGAGGTATTGTTCGGTTTGAGTCATGGTGATCGTCTGGATCATCACTTTCCCGATTCGAGTAGTGGTGGTGATGCTTTTCATCTTTATAAGTAGACCAAAGAATGGACGCATGATTTTGTAAATGGCATTGTAAAGCTTAGTTCTTGAATCGATTCCTTTTTTGGGAATGATAAACCCTGGTCGAAACATGTACGCTTTGGCAAACCCTTTGGCCAACACATAATTTTCAGTCCGACCTTTCACTCTGGCCCACATGGTGCTGCCTTTTTCAGAGCTATCGGTTCCAGTACCTGATACGTAGTTAAAGGTCATGTTGGGATTGACTTCATAGCAAACATCAGCGAGTTTTTTGGTTACCTCAAACGTGAGTTTGCTGTAGTCCTCTTCGCTCATGCCAAGAGCTGATACGCCCATGCAGTGGAAGCAAGCATCTATATGACCGATTTGATCGTGAATTGTTTCCAGCTCCTCAAAATCTTTCAAAAGAACTTCATTGATTTTCGCATCCTCAATGTTGATAGGGGAACGGTTGATGAGTGTGACGGATTTGATGCCTGGATCTTCCAGGCATTCAAGTAGGACTCCTTTGCCAATCATTCCGGTAGAGCCTGTGATTAATACATTTGCCATGATACAATTTAGTGTTTAACAAGTCAATGGGTGAAAGGTTGTAGGCTTGCTTAACTTGTTGGTATTAATCCTTTCTTTTTAGTTTGAGTAGGCTTCTGTTAGCGGCAGAAAACAACTCTAAAGTTAGGCTGTCTTCTGCAAGGGTGTACTTCATAACATTGTCAACATTTCTTTTAGGATGATGTAATATCAGATAGTTTCCGGAAGGCGATATTTTTAAGGAACCATTAAAAAACCAATATTCATTGTTTGTACCAGGATTCCGATAAATAGACTTGTTCAAGCCACTTAAATTTAGATCATGATCTATTTCAAATTGAGTCACTTTAATCTTTTCAGACAGGTAATCTGGTAGAGGACCTTCTAAGCTGGTAACTGACCATCTTCCGATTAGTCTATTTTTCACTTCTCTGAATTCTTGTTCAGTGAGATATGAATTGTGATTAAAAGAAGTGGACCCGTAATCAGGAAAGAACAGATTGCCCTTCTTATCATAAAAAAGTGAGATGTTCGAGATTTCTGGATTGCTAAGGTAAACTCTGTTCATACCATTCAAACATATAATATCCGATTGATTTGACAGGTCAATTTTATATACGCCATAAAGCTGAACGGAATCAAAAGACACTGTAAGGATGCCTGATTCAAAAGTATTAAAAGGTTCGATCTCAAAGGAGGTGAAGCTTGAGTCATATTTAAAATGAACTGAAAAACTGGAATCAAATTGATGTTCCATGATACGCGGAATAGATATATTAGAGGGCCTTAATTTAACAAACTGCCATTTCGAGGTTTCTTCATAATTTTCAAAAGTTCCAATGTTTAGTGAGTCTTTTAACTTGAAAGTGAATTCGCTTTTATTCCTTAATATGAATTTCGAGCGAAATTTAGATAGTCCATTAGATAAAATGAGTCGGCTTTTATTCCCGACAGCAAGTCCGTCAAAAACTAAGACAAAAATGGAATCCGACTCAGACCAATCATGTTTTGCTAGTCTTAATGAGTCTTTTACTGTAAGTAACTCTGATTTAGTAACGTGGTAGTAGTCTTTGGTACAGCTAAAGCTAATTAGGACAAACCACGTAAGAATCAACCATCTCATTAAACGAATATATCCATTTTCAGGTGAAGTGTAATTGCTACACATTTTCAAATGAGAATAGTTTCAACTTCTTCGGTATTGCCCGGGAAGTTGAGATAAGTAGCCACGCTTATTCGCTTTGAGCAGTTTGAATTGTGCTGATGTACTGGTCCAGGTTTTCCAAACCGGCGGTAAACCCTTCTTTGAAGCCCATTTCGATGATTTTCTCCAGATCTTCCAGGTTTTTATACGTCAGGGTAATGGTGACCAGAGTAGTACCACCATCAAAGTCAGAGAATGCATTGTGCCAATGCGAACCCCCCGGATGGATCTCGTTTACATTTCCTTCACTGTCGCAGAAGGCATCATCTACTTCAAACTTTACTTCCGGCACAATCCCACTATAGTCTGCACGACACCAGTGCGTATCACCAGATGGGCCGGTCATGGAGTAGAGCCAGTATCCGCCGTTGCGAAAATCCATGTGTTTGGTTTTATTGATATAAGGTTTGGGTGCCCACCACTGATCCAGAATTTCGCTTTCAGTCCAGGCTTTCCAGACCAGATCTCGCGGTGCGTCAAACTCCCGCTTTACGTGTATGGTATTGGTAGATTTATCTACTGTGAAGTCCATTAGTGGAGTAGGTGTCATGCTTATTAATAGTTAATTACTTTCAGTATAAGTTTTAAAATTATTGAGGATAGCCTGCCATCCATTTTTCTGCATTTCTATGGAATTTTCTTCCTCTGGATCAAAGACAATTGTTACATCTGTTTGATGCTCGTTACCATCAAAGGTGACAGTCGCTTGTCTACCATCTTCCAGTTCATAGGTGAATGACTTCCCTGAAACTATGGACTTATAAATGGCCTTAAAGTCAAAGCCAAAACTGCCGTCTTTGGCTTCCATACGAGCTTCGTATTGCCCACCTAATTGAAGGTCATTTGAGGCTGAGGGACAATGCCACGATGGGTCAGCGAAATTCCACTTGGTGATGTGATCGGGCATGGTGTAATAGTCCCATGTTTTTTTCTGGCTGGCGCTAATGGTTACCTGAATTGTTATTTTAGTACTCATTTGGTTATTGATTTATTGGGTTTACAGATTAGTGATCATTTAGATTCATTTTTAAGCTTGTCTAAAACGGAGTCCAACTGGTTGAAGCGACTCTCCATGAGTTGTTTGAACTGCTCCAGCCATTTTTCTATCTCCTTCATCTTGTCACTGTTTAAGTGATAATGAATTTCCCGACCTTGTTGCTCTTGGTTCACCACTTCACACTCCACCAGTACCTTGAGGTGTTTGGAAACCGCTTGCCGACTGGAGTTGAAGTGTTCGGCCATGGCATTTGGTGTCATCGCACCAACCGCCAGTAGAAAAATAATTGCTCGGCGTGTTGGATCCGCTATTGCCTGAAAGATGTCTCTTCTCACCGATTTTGATTTATTCGCTACCATATGGTTGCAAATATATACGCAACTATTTGGTTGCGCAAAATAAAAGTTAGAATTTTTAGCTGATCAGGTAGGATTGATTTTCTTTGACTCATGAAAAAAGTAAAGTGGGGGATCATTAGCACTGGCCGGATTGCGGGTGAGTTTGCTTCAGATTTTAAGTATGTAGACAATGCAGAGTTGGTAGCGGTAGCTTCACGTTCGCAAGAAAGCGCAGATGCGTTTGCTAAAAGGCATGGCATCCCAAAAGCATACGACTCTTATCAGAAGCTTTATGAGGATCCGGAAGTAGAAGCGATTTACGTGGCTACTCCGCACAACTTTCATTTTGAAAACAGCCGGGATGCACTGGCTCATGATAAAGCAGTACTGTGTGAAAAGCCGATCACCATCCATCCTGCACAGTTTGAGGAATTAAGGGCTTTCGCCAAAGAGAAAAATCAGTACCTGATGGAGGGTATGTGGACGTATTTTCATCCGGCTATTCAGAAAGCACAGCAGTGGGTAGCAGATGGCCGCATTGGTCAGCTTGTGCAGGTAAAGGCTGACTTTGGGTATGCGGTTCCATTTGATCCAAAAGGGCGCATGTACAATCCTGATTTAGCTGGTGGGGCTTTGCTGGATATGGGGATTTATCCCATAGCTATGGCGTGGTTGTTCCTCAGAAAAGATCCGAAGGAGATTCAGGTCACTTGTCATAAGGCCAGCACGGGTGTAGATGATGACGTGAATATCCTATTTGACTATGGCAATGAAACAGCCAATTTGGCTACTTCATTTCGCAGTAAGCTTCATAACAATCTCTTTGTGATTGGTACAGAAGCGACCATCAGGATTCCATTTTTCTGGAAAGCTTCCGAATGCTTCCTTTACAAAGGCGATGAACAGATCGATCATTTCGATGATGGCCGGGATAGTATTGGGTTCAATCACGAACTGCAGGCGGTCAGTCAGGACATTCTGGATGGTAAAAAAGAGTCGGCGATTATGCCACATACAAACTCCGCCAAATTCCAGGAGCTGATGACTAAAGTGATGGCGAAGTTTTAGCAATATTGGTTACGAGTCTTTCCACATTATTTAACTAGTCAACTTCCGCATCCTTAAGGGGCGGAGTAATGCTTTTAAGTTAAGGAGCTGTTTGATCTGGCCTCATCCTAAATCCTTCTCCAAGATGGAGAAGGACTTTTTTAAATGTGCTTAACTTAAAAGCATTTGAGGGACGGTGTAGAAGGAAGTTTTTGAAATGGCGAAGTGATGGCCAAGTTTTAGTTATCTCTGGAAATCAAAATGCGGTATTCGGAAGTTTTGATTTCACTATGAGCCTGAGCTGATTATCTTTAGAAAATTAATTTTCTAGAATGACCATCATTTATCGCCTGGCCTTTTGTGTTTTTTTGACTCTATGGATGCCGTTCAGGTCCGCTGCGCAGGATGCTCGACTAGACAGTGTCAAAGCGCTGGTTGAAGCATATCAGTTTAAAGATACTACTCGGGTAAACTTACTATTAGATCTGACCAGGTACTACGCCAGCGGAGATATCACACAAAACCCACCGCTTTTCGAGGAAGCTTTGGAGATTTCTAAACGCCTGAATTATGCCAAAGGAATTGGTTCAGCGCTGAATGTCCAATGCAAACATTTTATCATCACGGGAGCGCTCGATCGAGCGCTCCCTATCGCATTGCAGGCAAAACATATCTTTGATTCTTTGAACTACAAAGCTGGTCAGATTGGAACCAACAACAATCTGGCGAGAATCTACAATGTAAATGGTGAGTTCAATAAATCGCTGGAGATGCACCTTGAGAATGTTCATTTGGTGATGGAGCAACCCGACAGCCCTGATAAGGCGGGGATGTACTTTTATGTGGCCAAGACTTATGAATCGTTAATGGATTTTGATAGCGCAGAGGTTTATTACCAAAAGGCTCTCGATATATCATCTACATGTGGTTTTCAGACCGGAATCGCTATTGCCGAGGGATCACTAGGCGGGATATACAATAAACTTGGACGGTTTGATCAGGCTATAAAGTACTTGAATAGAACATTGGCGTTTTCAGAGTCATATGGACATACGACCAATATTGCAGCGTCCTGTTTTACGCTGGCAGATATCTACTTTAGGAAAGGGGATTTTCAACAAGCATTGAACTATATAAATCGGTCGATTCAAGTGTATGAGGAATTGGGGACCAACCGTATGCTGAAAGACAGCTATCTGGCACAGACAAAGTACAGGGAAGCGTTAAACGATTATCGTGGGGCATTGCAATCGCTCAAATTACATGTTGATTTCAAAGATTCCGTTTTTTCAGAGAATAAAATGAAGGTGATTGAAGAGTTACAAGCCAAATACGAAACGGAGAAAAAGGAGGCTGAAATCTTATCACTATCTCAGCGGTCTCAGATTCAGGATCTTCAGCTACAAAAGCAGCGCTATGGTCTATTTGGGCTAGGGGTTCTCATCATGTTAGTCACCGGTTCAGCCTTTTTGCTTTACCGGCAGAGACAACTCAAGCAGCACCAGGAAATCACCACGCTGGAGTTGGCAGAAACCAAAAAGCGTCTCGCACTGGAACAACAATATCGAGCCTCAGAATTGAAAGCCCTACGTTCCCAGATGAACCCTCATTTTGTGTTTAACGCCTTAAACTCGATACAGGAGTACATCATGCTCAATGAAAAAAGACTTGCGGGTAAATACCTGGGCAAGTTTGCTGATTTGATGAGGACATACCTGGATCAGAGTCAGAAAAAATCAGTCACCGTACAGGCGGAAGTTGATGCTTTAAAACTTTATTTGGAACTCGAAAAACTTCGTTTCGAAGATAGTTTGGAATACCACATTCATGTGGCGGAGGATCTGGACCCGGATGACATCCAATTGCCAGCACTACTGGTGCAACCATTTGTGGAGAACGCGCTCAAGCACGGTCTACTTCACCAAAAAGGAGAAAGAATACTGTCAGTCTCGTTTATTAGAGAAAACAAGATGTTGGTTTGTAAGGTGAAGGATAATGGAATCGGAAGAAAAGCATCGGAGGAGTTAAACAAGAACAGGAACCCTAACCATAAATCCTATGCCACAGGGGCTATTCAGGAGCGGATAGAATTGATCAATTATTCCATGGCCGAGCCAGTAAGGTTCGAGACTGTGGATGTGATGGATCAACAGGGAGAGGTGTCCGGTACAGAAGTTAGGTTATTTATACCCATGGTAGGATTTACCGAATTAGAGGCGTAACATAGAGAATAGATGAAAGCAGTAATTATCGATGATGAGCAGCGCGCAAGAAACCTTTTAAGGATTCTTATTGAGGAGAATTGTCCACAAATAACCGCCATCGAGGTTGCTGAAGATTTGCCAAAAGGTGTTTCTTTAATTCATCAATTTCAGCCAGATATTGTTTTTCTGGATATCGAGATGCCTGGGTATTCTGGCGTGCAGATTTTGGAGTTTTTTACTCGGGAGCAAGTCACCTTTGAAATCATTTTTACGACAGCCTATTCTGAATATGCCATCAAGGCTTTTGAACTGAATGCCATTGATTACCTCCTCAAACCCTTACGTCACGATCAGGTCGAATGTGCCGTGCAAAAAGCTGTGGATCAAATTGGCAAGTCTCAGGTGAGTGAGCGGTTGGAGGAGCTGCGCAATGCTTTGAATGTCAACAATATCCGAAAAATTGGATTACCCGTTTCCAATGGTGTGTTGTTCATTGAAGTGGACGATATTATCTTAATGGAGGCTGACCGCATGTACACCAAAGTATGCACGAAAAACAATCAAGAGCATTTGGTTAGTAAACCCATGAAATTTTTTGTAGATCACCTGGCTGAAATGGCAGAGTTTTACAAACCTCATCGTTCATTCCTTATCAACTTGAAGCACATCAAACAGTATGTAAACCAGGATGGAGGGTATATAATCATGGACAATGACAAGACTGTGAGCATTTCCAAAGACAAGAAAGACGAGTTCTTTCAAGTCATGCAAGGTAGCTAGATATTGACCTTTTTTATAAATCTATTTGGCTGATGACACCTTCTGTTCAGTCCTCTTATCTGTGTTTTAATTAAGAATGCGTAGGTATTCATTTTGCCTTCTTCATGAGTGAAACAAATTGATCTAATGAATAGACTGTGATCCGTTCGTTAAGGCATTTTGTACTCCCGCATTCGGAAACTCATACCACACCTTCGGAAATTGATATAAGAATCTATTAATAGTACAATGCATTTTTGATCTATCGCAATACCGCGCCCTATCAAATCAAAAATGCTATGAAACGAATATTACCGCTATTAACACTCGTACTTGGTTTAGCGCTACCAGCGCTTTCTCAGTGCGATTCACTTTATCAAAAAGTGGTTGAAGACTTTAGTGTCAACAGAGACCCAAATGACCGCACGGTTCTGCCAGAGTGTTGGTCCATCGTTTATGGAGCGACCAGTGGTGGCCGTGAAATCGGGTCAGTGCAGCAATATAATGGTACGTTACTGATCAATTCCACTTATGGTGGAATGGCCATAAGCCCCACCGTGGAAAATGCCAACGGAACCATTTCTTTTTATGCCAGCGCTAGTGGGAATGTGCAATTGGAACTTGGAGTATACGACAACCGTGGATTCAATTCAGTAGCCACCTTCAATTCGGTAGGTACGCATACCTACGATTTTTCCGATTTTCAAGCTCAGGGTAGCGCCAGTATCGCTTTTAGACACCTCGGATCTAATGGCTGTTGTGTTAATATAACGATAGACAATATTGTCTACAAGAGCTTTTGCCAACCTGCAGAAGCACCTACTGCAGCAGCGAAAGACATCACCGTAAAACTAGATGCTACAGGAAACGTGATTGTAAACCCATCTGACTTGGATAATGGTTCACTTGATGCTTGTGGCGAGCCTATTACTAATTTCAGTTTAGAGAAAACCCTTTTCACTTGTGATGACCTTGGAGCCAATGAGGTCACGCTAACCGCTACAGACAGTGAAGGTCAGACAGCTACGGCTCAGGCTACATTGACCGTAGAGCCAACGATCAGTATTCTCAATAGTCCAATTAGTTTGGATGAAGAGGGCGAAAGAGTCTTTGATGTGGACTATTTCCTTCGAAGCTCTTCTACTTTAGACTGTGAAGCAATTACGTATTCACTGGCTCAGTCCACGTTCACCTGTGAGGATAAACCCTATATCTACGTAGAGGTGATAGCTGCTTATTCGGGAGATACTGTCCGGGCATCTCAAATTGTGGGAGTTGTAGACTATATGGAGCCCGTGGTAATCGCTCAGGATATTTCCATTGAGATACCAGATAGTACAGGCATTGCGCTGATTACAACAGAAATGATAGATAATGGCTCCAGTGATAATTGTGGCATTGCCACGATATCGTTATCTAAAATGTCCTTTACCTGTGGAGATCAAGGTGAAAATGAAGTGGTACTTACCATCACCGATGAATCTGGAAACAGCGCATCCGATACAGCTATTGTAACGGTCGGTTCTTTTGTTGAGGAAGTTGGAGTTACCTCTGATGCCACCACGGTATGCTTTAGTGGTACGGAAACAAACTCTGCTACAATCAGTACAGACGGTTCCGAAGAAGGGGTGAATTACTTTTTAAGAAAAAGCGCAGACAGTTCCGTGGTAGACGGACCGATTGCTGGTACTGGCGAAGCACTTAGCTTTAGTACAGGTGATGTGACCGAAAACACGACCTATCAAATTTATGCTGAGGTGCCTTTTGTTGGTAGTGCACTTTCGCTACCGGGCTCCAGCGAATACCTGGCAGTTAGCACCCCAAATTCTCTGGACTATTCTGCAGGATATACCATATCTGCCTGGATCAACGAACGAGCAGGCGGTAACTCTACCATGTACAACACGCTGTTTTATGCTGGAGGTGCTACGGGTAGTGATATTGAAGTCTATCAAAATTCTTCATCAGGTGTTTTTACAGTCCTTCACAACCGGGATAATGGTGGTACATTGTCTGCTTATTCTTTTTCTACCAATTATTTGCCAGACAGTGAATGGGTTCACTTTGCAGTAACCTATGATGGGGCCACTTCCCGAATTTATGTAAATGGTGAGTTAAAGGTCAGTAATGCGCTTGTTCCGCCTGTGAAAAGTGCATCCAGCCAATTGACATTTGGATACCTGAACAGTACCACATTCCCAGCCGCTCAGGTATTTGGAGGGAAGTTTGATGATATCAGGATCTACAGTGATCCACGTTCAGAGGCGCAACTGGCAGATGCCATGCGTACTTGTGCTTCAGGTACTGATGAGTCCTTATTGCTGCATTTTGACATGGAAACGATTAGCGGGACCATACTTACTGATTTAATTAGTAATACGCCAGCGCAAATTATCAATCAAAATACGGGCGGGTTGGTAGATGATGGCGCATTATCGTGTTCGTTTACCTGTAGTCGTATTATGGCCAGTGAGATTACGGTGGGAGATGATGTTGCCCCAACTGTAGTTACCAGAAACCTGACGCTTCCTTTATCTTCAAACGGAATTGTCCAAATAACACCTGCTATGGTCAATAATGGATCTTCAGATAACTGTACACCTGCAGATTCCTTGATTATTGCATTGGACAAGGCTACTTTCTATTGCGAGGATATTGGGGAAAATGAAGTTACGCTAACGGTCACCGATCAGGCCGGGAATTCTACTTCCGAGACCGCTACTATGACCATCACAAGCGAATTGACGGATGAGACCATAACAGCCTCTGAAACCAACCTGTGTCCTGGAAGTGAAGAGGGAGCAATTATTTCTACTTCTGGATCTGTAGCGGGTGTGAACTACTTCCTGCGAGATGCCGCTGATTCTACGATTATCGACGGACCCATTTTGGGAACCGGAGAAGCAATTGACTTCAATACAGGAGTACTTGCCGAAGAGACATCATTTCAAGTGCTGGCACAATCAGGTTCTGCTACCAGTACGTCACTTTCGTTTGAGAAGGGCAATCAATATGTGGCTGCAGGTGAGGATTCTACCTTTCAGTACGATTCAGCTTATACCATTGAGATGTGGGTCAACTCTGACTTCCCAGTTAGTTTTAGCAATGCTTTGATTAATTACGGAACAAGCAGCATCAGCGATATTGAAATCTATGTGCAAGGTTCTTCGGGCAGGTTGACGATCGTCCATGGAAGGGTTAATGGCTCTGCTCAGTCGTACTTTCAGTATCCTGTTCCTGTGAAGAGTTCTTGGACTCACATTGCGGTGACATACGATGGTCGAGAACAGGAAATCAAGGTTTATTATGATGGAGTAGAGCAAACACAGTTTTATGAATACAACCCAACAGTAGCACTGGTAAAACGTGAAGGCGCCACATTGAATATCGGAAGAGTGTTTTCGTTTAACAGTTCTTCAGATAGTTATTCGGGTTTAATGGATGAAGTGAGAGTTTGGGATACGGTACGAACAGCACAACAGATTGCTGACTTCAAAGACTTTTGTCTGACAGGAGAGGAATCAGGTTTGGTAAGCTACTTCCAGTTCGATGAGGGAGCTGATACCTTGGCAGTGGATCTTGCAGGAGGAAATAATGGCATCCTGACAGGAATGGATCCTGAAACCGATTGGTCTACAGATTCCCCGATATCATGCGTTGGCTGTTCAATGCAGATGAGTACCTCAGTGACCATCACAGTAGGAGATGAAGAGAGTCCAGAAGTACTGACCAAAAACATCAGTTTGGTGTTGGGAGAGTCCGGTACCGCAGAAATTACTCCAGCGGATATCGATAATGGTACACTAGATAATTGCACCTCGGAAGACGAGCTAACTTATAGCTTGGATATTACGTCATTTGGAGTAGAAGATGTCGGTGAAAATACCGTGACATTGTCTGTAGAAGATGCCAATGGAAACATTGGAACAGCAACCGCGATCGTTTCAGTTTCTGATAAGGAATTGCAAGTATTAACACTGAGTGAGGTTCCGGAATTAACCTTTGGAGGTGATGATTTCACCTTGACTGCCACTACTGATAGCGAATTGAGTGTTTCTTTTTCTGTAATCAGTGGCGGACTTGAGATCACGGAGTCTTCTGATGGTTCCGCTACATTTAGCATCAATACAGCTGGAGAAGCCACCATTCGCCTGAGCAACGAAGGCAATTCAACATATGCACCATTGCAATTGGATACTGTCATTACCATTGCGAAAGCAGATCAGGAGCTTACTGTTTCAGAGATTTCCAACCAGTCCAATCTGGTCACCACGGTAGAAGTAGAAGCCGAGGTAAGCACAGGCCTGGAACTCACTTATGGTGTGACTGGTCCAGCGACCAATCAAGGCAACGTAATTAGTCTGGAAGGTACGCTGGGAACTGTAACAGTTACTGTCAGTCAGGTAGGAAATGAAAACTACAACGAAGTGTCTCAAACAATCAGCTTTGAGGTGGTTGAAAAGACCGCTCAGTCAATTGCGCTTGGTGAACTTCCATCATCAGTGACCTATGGTTCGGCTAGCATTGCGCTATCAGCCACCGCAAGTTCTTCATTGACGGTAGGTTTCGTATTACTCGATGGGCCTGGCAGTCTTACAGACAATACACTTGGTTTCTCAGGTGTTGGCACGATCCAGTTAGCAGCGGTTCAGTTGGGGGATGAGACCTATTTACCGGCCGATACGGTATTCATGTCCATTGCCGTAAATGCAGCTTCGTTGGTGGTAACAGCCGATGATCAGGAGATGGTTTTTGGGTCTGAAGTTCCCACGTTGACGCTGACTTATTCAGGATTTGTGAATGGCGAGACAGAAAATGTCCTAAGTTCCTTGCCGCAGTTATCCACAGATGCTACGAGTACATCAGACGTAAGCACTTATGCGATAAACGTTACTGGAGGTGCAGCAGCCAATTACTCCATTTCGAATGTCACAGGATTATTAACAATCACTCCGGCAAGTGCGCAGGTGTCAATTGTTGATCTGGAACATACGGTGGACGGTACGCCGAAGCAGCCAACCATCACTACAGATCCTGAGGGGCTTAATTACCTGGTCACTTTCGATGGTGAGGAGAGCGCTCCAGCTGCGATAGGTAGTTATGCTGTGGAAGTGACCATTGATGAGGTAAACTATGAAGGTAGTGCCACTGCCACATTGGTTATCAGTACAGTGCTTGGACAAGAAAATCTGGACATTCAGGTATATCCAAACCCTACGTCAGAAACTTTCCGAATTTCAAGCCCGACACGACAGAAAGTAGAGCTATTCGATCTAACAGGTCAATTAAAACTTTCCGGATATTCCAACCAACTGCTGGATGTTACAGCATTGAGTGCGGGTGCCTATCTGATCAGAATAGAAGGAGGAGGTATCTATAAACTCATCAAAAAATAATACTAAGGCGGCTAATTACGAGGGATTGGTTCTCGGCTATTTAGCATTCCGGCTTCCCCAGGGGGAGCCGGTTTTTTGATCTAAATACTGTACAGCAAGTTGTACAAATAACGTATCTTTGGATATGGAGATTACATCATATTCTAATTTTAGACAGCACCTTAAGTCCTTCCTGTCTAAGGTGATATCATCTCGCGATACCTTGTTTGTGACCCAGCAAAATGGAGAAGATGTCGTGGTAATGAGCAAGTCTGATTATGAAGGCATGCAAGAAACCTTATTTTTATTGAGTAATCCCAAAAACGCTCAACGTCTAAAGGAATCGCTGGAAGAGTACCAAAAGGGAGGTGGAACTGCTCGGAAATTAATGGATTAAATGGAGACTGTGTTTCTTACTCACGCATGGGAAGATTACCTCTATTGGCAAACCTATGACAAGAAGATGCTGAAACGGGTAAACGAACTCATCAAGCAGTGTCAAAGAACTCCATTTGAAGGAATTGGAAAACCAGAAGGACTTAAAGGAGATTTGAGTGGATGGTGGTCAAGGCGGATTACTCAGGAACACCGACTTGTTTATAAAGTGGAGACCGACAGGTTGATCATTGCCCAATGTCGAAACCATTATTGACGTCAGGCTGGAATTCTGGTTATATCACCAATCCAGCACAAACTTATGTTCCTTGAGTGATTGATAAACTTCTTCATCAAAACGAAACAGTTTTGCGGCTCGGTGAGAGACGTTGTCCTGTTTCTCCTCACAGTCTATCAGTAGCTTCATCCCCAGCATTTTGCGGCGGAAGTTGGGTTTGTCCAGCTTGATTTGAAGGATGGACTCATACAGGTTCTGCAGCTGTAGAAGCGTGAATTTTTTTGGCAACAGGTTGAATCCAATGGGCTCTTGCTTGACCTTGTGCTTCAGCTGATCCCACGCATATTGAAGAATTTCCTGGTGATCGTATGGAAGTTCCGGGAGCTCATTAATGGAAAACCATTGCACATCTGAGGCCGTAAAGCCTGCCACCACATCATAATCTGTGTCACGAATGAGTGTATAGTAGGCTACTGTTACTACGCGCTTGCCTGGGAAGCGATCCACAGCGCCAAACGCTTTGAGCTGCTCCAGGAAGAGATTGTCAACTCCCGTCAGTAATTTGAGAATGCGGTCTGCAGCAGTGTCAAGCGATTCATCATAGGTGATCCAGCCACCGGGAAGTGCCCACTTCCCTTTGCTTATTCCCTCAGCATGTTTGACTAGCAGAACCTTGAGCTCGTCAGTAAAACCAAAAATTACACAGTCTATGGACAGATCGTCCATAATTGGATGCTCCACGTTACGTTTTTTAATTCAATACAATACTAATGTAACCTTCCGTGCTTATTAACCTAAGTTCGATAAAGCAATTAATAAAATGAATTCACAACAGCTCAAAAACTGTCTCTTCGACCACAGGAGAAATCTTACTCTTAGTCAAAAGTAGGTTGAATAATCAACGATTTCTTATCGATTTAGATAGATATCCCGGGCTGGGTGCCTCCATTTTATTTCGATATGACACTTTTTGGGCTGTTTTTAAATCGAACTCAGGTTATTAAATAGACACCATTTAATCAACTATTGAAAAACCATAGCGTCATAACACACCTAATAATCTCATTTAACTAACACGGCATGTTAAGTTAAATAAAATTTGCGAAGTAATAGTCATAATGACTATAAGTTTCTATATTTGGAAAAACGACACGCTAAAAATGTACTTTATTGGTTACGACATAGGAAGCTCCAGCATCAAGGCTGCCCTACTTGATGGAGAGACGAATCGGCAATTGGCCGTATCACATTTTCCGGAAACGGAACTGGACATAAGCAGTCCTCAACTCGGATTTGCTGAACAAAGCCCGGAAATGTGGTGGGAATGCATTCTTCAATCCACACGTGCTGTATTGGCGAAAGCCAATATCGATGCAACACAAGTCAAAGGCATCGGGATCTCTTACCAGATGCACGGTCTGGTGATGGTTGATCGTGAGCTCAACGTTCTCAGACCTTCGATTATCTGGTGTGACAGCAGAGCAGTACAAACGGGCGATGACCTGCTAACGATCATCGGAAAGGATAAAAGCAACGAGCACATGCTCAATGCACCAGGAAACTTTACTGCTGCCAAGCTGAAGTGGGTAAAAGACCATGAACCCGAGCTGTTTGAAAAGGTTTATAAGATCATGCTGCCTGGTGATTATGTAGCCATGCGAATGACCGGACAGCCAACTACGACAGTCTCTGGTCTGTCAGAGGGTATTTTTTGGGATTTTAAAAATGAAGAACTGTCCAACCCCTTGATGGAAGCATGTGGCTTTGACGCGGAGGTCATTTCAGAGATCGTACCGACGTTTGGTGAGCAGGGTGCGCTCACGGCCGAGGCAGCTGAATTACTAGGACTTCCAGAAGGCATTCAGGTGGCCTATAGAGCCGGTGATCAGCCAAATAACGCCTTGTCTTTGGGGGTGTTTAACCCGGGCGAAATTGCTGCAACAGGCGGAACATCAGGAGTTGTTTATGGGGTGAAAGGTCAGCCGGTATTCGACCCAAAATCACGAGTCAACAGCTTTGCACATGTCAATCACACAAGCGCCGATCCAAGAATAGGGGTGTTGCTGTGTATCAATGGGTCAGGTATTCAGTATCGCTACATCCGACAGATGCTGGCTCAAGACAATGTCAACTACGACGATATGGAGGCGCTGGCCAGTAAAGTAGCTATTGGTTCGGATGGTTTGCAAGTCCTGCCATTTGGCAATGGCGCAGAGCGCATGCTCTCCAATAAGGATCTGGGGGCATCGATGCTCGGAGTGCAGTTCAATCGACACAAGTCCGCACACTTCTTCCGGGCATCACTGGAAGGAATCGCATTCTCTTTTATGTATGGCATGGAAGTGATGCAGGAGCTGGGAATGGATATTTCCAAACTGCGAGTAGGAAATGATAACCTGTTCCAATCAAAAATTTTTAGTACCACGATAGCTTCATTGTCTGGTGCACCAATCGAAATGGTGGAGACAACTGGCGCAATCGGTGCTGCACGTGGCGCGGCTTATGGTTTGGGTTACTACAAGTCCCTCGCTGAAGCTGTGGCAGGAGATACAGTTCTTCGCGTATACGAGCCGGAGCTGGGCACATATCAGGAAGCGTATCAGAAATGGAAAAATGAATTAACGAAAATATTAAACTGAAAATCATGAGTAATATCGTATTGGGAGACAAAGAATACTTCAAAGGGATCGGACAGGTCAAGTTTGAAGGAAAAGAATCAGATAATCCGTTTGCATTCAAATACTATGACGAAAACAAAGTCGTGGCTGGCAAGACCTTGAAAGAGCATTTCAAGTTTGCTGTTGCTTACTGGCATTCGTTCTGTGGTACAGGTGGTGATCCGTTTGGTCCGGGAACACGTGTGTTTCCATGGGCGACGAATTCGGATCCATACCAGGCGGCTAAGGATAAAATGGACGCTGGGTTTGAGTTTATCACCAAAATCGGTGCTCCCTATTTCTGTTTCCACGATTTTGACCTGATCGATGAAGCCGATACCATGGCAGAGTCTCAGAAAAGACTGGATTTCATTACCGATTATGCCAAGGAGAAAATGGCTGAGTCAGGTGTTAAGCTGCTTTGGGGAACGGCCAACTTGTTCTCTAACGAGCAATACATGAATGGAGCCTCTACCAATCCGGATTTCAAGGTGGTAGCGCGTGCCGGAGCGCAGCTTAAGGGTGCTTTGGATGCAACAATCAAGCTAGATGGTGAGAACTACGTGTTCTGGGGTGGAAGAGAAGGCTACATGAGTCTGCTCAATACGAATATGAAGCGCGAGATCGATCACCTGGGTCAGTTCCTGACCATGGCGAGAGATTATGCACGAGGGCAAGGTTTTAAAGGCAACTTCTTCATCGAGCCAAAGCCGGCAGAGCCTACCAAACATCAGTACGATTTTGATGCGGCTACTGTGATTGGGTTCTTGAGAGAGTACAACCTGATGGATGATTTCAAAATCAATCTGGAGGTTAATCACGCTACATTGGCAAACCACACCATGCAGCATGAAATGGAAGTAGCGGCAAGTGCCGGGCTACTTGGTAGCATGGATGCGAATAGAGGTGACTATCAGAATGGCTGGGATACGGACCAGTTTCCAACCAATCTCAACGAGCTGGCTGAGATGATGATGATCTTCCTGGAGCATGGTGGACTGCAAGGCGGAGGTATCAACTTCGATGCAAAACTTCGTAGAAACTCTACGGATCTGGATGACCTATTCCACGCACATATCGGTGGTATGGACAACTTCGCCAGGTCGCTGATGATCGCTGATGACATCCTTACCAAGTCGAACTATAGCAAACTGAAAGCAGATCGTTATGCGTCGTTTGACTCGGGAGATGGTAAGTCGTTTGAGGAAGGTAAGTTAACCCTGGAGCAACTAGCGAAGCTGGGTGACAACACGCAGCTGACCAGTGGCAAGCAGGAGATGTTTGAGAACATCATTAACAATTACATCTAAAATAGAATTTGAGCTGAGACTATTCGCTCAGTAGATAGAACAATACTTCTTCATACTACAAAAACCCATGGCCGTTGGTCATGGGTTTTTTGGTTGATCGTTTCGTTGAGAACTTCTGAACAAGTAAGGATCGTCCATTAAGGTAGTTTAAAGATGTTGGTATCCAGTAGGCATTTCAAAATCGTTTAACACTCTGTTTGAAATTTACTCTTTGATAATTTTTGGTTTGTGTGTTTACCTTGAGCGACTTGGCAATGTGAATGGCATGGAATGGTGACTCATATTTCTCCACCTACTCCCTTAAGTTTCTCTACAAACGAAGAGGTCTTCTGAAAAACACTTAGTCCCGAAATAGATAATTATTGGGACTATAGTTAAGGGGGAATGTTTCAAATACAGGAGCTTCCACCCTTTAGCGCTGAGGTATAGAAGCGGTTTCTTTTAGATTAATTTTTTGGATGAATGAAGAGAGACAGTAAGAGGTTTAGCTAAGATGAGACGTACTTGTAATGACGTTTTTCTGATGATTGAATAGTAAGAAATGATCATTTCATTATTTTAACAGCTTGAAATCTAAGCATGGAGAAACGAAACATCTTTAGTAGCAAGTTCGAGAAAAAGTCCAATGAAGAGTTAAAAGCAATAACCACCAGTAGTGCTCATCAGGAAGCTGCTAAGCTTGCAGCTATTTGGGAGCTGGAGCGTAGGGGTGACCAATCCAAGGAAATGAGTTCATTGGCAGAGGAAGTTGAAGGAAAGATCAATAGACGAAATGAAGAAGAAACGAAAGCCAAACGCTATCAAACAACTGGTCCACGTTTTATTGCTGCAATTATTGATGGAGTACTCTTAATGACAATCGTAATTCTATTTGAACTTTTACCCATATGGGATTGGTCGGCCTCATTAATCAGTTTTATATCTCTGGCACTGCCTGTGGCCTATTCCATTTTAATGCATGCGCGCTTCGGTCAGACACTTGGTAAAATGGCCCTATCTATAAAACTCCTCAATAAGGATGAGAAATCCGAAATATCAATCGGTCAGGCAGTGCTTCGTAGCATCGGCCCTTTAGTTTATGTGGTGTCGTTTATCCTGAATGCGTTAATCGCGAGCATGTTTGGGCCACAGAGTTTTGAAGCAATTGCGATACTACTCATGGTATTGATGTTTATATATTGGTGCTGGGGGTTGGTCGAAATTGTGACCATGTTATTTGATGAGAAATCCAGAGCACTCCATGATTATATTGCGGGAACAGTCGTGATACGAGAATAGTAATTTTTATTCACTCATTTATTAAAATGGACAAACTTCAAAAATACAATCAACGACTTCTTGCCATTATTGGAACATTAGCACTAGCAGCATTAGCTGTTTTCATTTTTATTATGGGAATCCTGCTGGTGATTGAGCTAGTGGATGACTTTGGACGAGACAGCATTCATGACAATGCTCTGGTAGTTACCAATGATTCTACACAGACAAAAGATGTGGAGGAATTTATACGCAAACAAGAGCTAACCTTGGGTACTCCAAGGTTGATTGATACTCTAGATGCTATTTATCTCATTCCTGTTTCTCAAGTCAACTTGAAAGATCCGGAATACACCAAAGTGGAGAAGGTACAGGGGCTGTTGGAGTCGAGTTCCCGAAAAAGATACTGGAGCTACTCTGGGTACTTCAATAACATCATCCTTTACAATCGTTTGGCTGAAACTAAAATTCCCGTATTTGATGAAAAGGTACTGTTAACGCAATTTGAGCATCGTGAGATAGACAATCGGCTCTACTTACTCATTAGAGGGGTTACTACGGATGCTAATCAGAATGGTAAGCTGGATGGAGATGATCTGGGGTCATTTTACTTGTACGATATTGACTCTGATAGTTTGAGGAAAATCGCTTTAGAAGGTCATGGACTGGATGGATACTATGTTCCATATCAATCTACAGAAATTCTTCTTCGGTTTACCAAAGACAAGGATGGTGACGGTGAGATTGATGAATTCCGAGAGCCCACCATTATCATAAAGCTAGATTTGAAAACAGGGTTAGTGAATGATCTGATTGAGGACGAAATGCTCCAGCAGCTTCAGCAATTGATTGATTAAGTATCCCAACCGTCGTTCTTTCGTTACCTTGAGTTGAACCTAACTATTCAATAATGAAAACTTACTCATTAACCGCAGTACTAATTCTATTTGCTGCTGCCGCATTCACACAAGATTTTGATCGAGCTAAACTGGATCAGTTTCTCGACCTCATAGAAGAAAAAGAGAAGGGCATGGGTAGCTTGTCCATATTTCAGGACGGAGAAGAGGTGTACCAAAAAACCATCGGCTTTGCCAATGTCGAAGACAACATAAAAGCGACTTCCGCATCCACCTATCGAATAGGATCCATCAGTAAAACATTTACTGCTACACTTGTGATGCTGCTTGTAGAAGAAGGCAAGCTAAGTCTGGATCAGAAGCTCAGTGACTTTTATCCAGAGGTGACCAATGCAGACGAGATCACCATCGAGATGATGCTTAAACACCGAAGCGGTATTTTCAGCCTTACTGATGAAGCGGATTATACCCAGTGGATGGAAGACACCATTACCAAAGCAGCGCAGCTCGAAAAAATCTATGGGTATGATGCAGTGTTTGAACCTGATACAAAAGCGGCCTATTCCAACTCCAATTACGTGTTATTGACATTCATTGTGGAAGAGGTGTCTACCCTGTCATTCGAAGCTGTTTTGACCAAGCGAATTTTTGAGCCTCTTGGCCTAAAGACAACGCTTATGCCAAAGACTTGAAAGGCGATGGCACGGACGTTTTTTCGTACTATCATGGAGGTGATGGATGGGAACTTGCCACATTGACCAATCCTGAAGTGCCAAGAGGCGCTGGAGCCATTAACGCTACACCTACTGAGTTGAACGTTTTCCTGAATGGGCTTTTCACCGGGAAGCTAGTGTCAGAACAATCACTGGAGAAGATGATGGACATAGAAGAAGGCTATGGAATAGGCCTATTTCAGGTGCCTTTTTATGATAAGAAGGCTTATGGGCATACTGGCGGAATTGATGGATTTCAGTCCAATGCGTTCTATTTTCCCAATGAGAATGTAGCGGTTTCCTACACGGCAAATGGAATCGTTATGCCGCGAAATGATGTTATGATTGGTGTGTTGAGCATTTACTTCGGTAGGGACTATGATCTACCAGCATTTAAGCCAGGCTTGAAGTTGACAGAAGAAGAACTGGAGCCTTACCTTGGTATTTATTCCAGCCCGACATTTCCGATGAAAGTCACCATTAGCAACGAAGGGAATACACTCATTGGACAGGCAACTGGTCAGACGTCTTTTCCACTAGACTGCTTTGAGAAAGACAAGTTTAAATTTGATCAGGCCGGTTTGGTTCTGGAGTTTGACCCGCAGAATGAAGTGATGGTGTTGAAGCAGGGTGGGGGTTCTTTTACACTCACCAAAGAATAACCATTGATGTAATATTCCAGGTTGTTTGTGTGAGTAGACGTTCCATAAAGAGAAACCAACGACATGAATCATGAAGCGATCATCATTTATCAAAGGAGCAGGCCTATTCTCCGCCGGTCTTTTTGTAGCGCCCAATACCATATTAGGACAAGATAAACCTGCCGCCTATCAGAAGGAAATCGTTAAAAGTTTTGTAGGTGCATCTCATAGCAACCTCGATAAAGTCAAAGAGCTTTTAAGCGAATACCCCAATCTGATCTACAGTTCGTGGGACTGGGGTGGCGGAGACTTTGAAACAGGGATTGGTGCAGGTGGACATGTCGGTCATGTAGAGCTTGTCAACTTTTTACTGGATCAGGGAGCCCGGCCAACCATACACGCACTCACCATGCTGGGCAAAACCAATCTGGTGAAGCCTATATTGGAGGGATACCCGCAGCTGATCAATAGTGCCGGACCTCATGGTTTTACACTCATACATCATGCCGAAAGAGGCGGACGAGCTGCTGCTGAATTGCTCAGATACCTGGAAGAAAAGCAAGCAAAAGCTGGAAAGTTGAACCTGTGGTGATTTTTTGGTATTTTTTGATATGATCCATGTAATAATCGACTATAGAGTAGAGCAGACGCAAATTAAGAAAGTGCTCAAGCTGATCGAGGAGTTTGTACTGGGCATAAAAGCCAATGAGCCAAACACCTTGTACTACCATTCCTTTCAGGACCAGGTGTCACCAGGAAAGTTTACCCATGTGATGGCATTCAAAGACGAATCGGCTCAGCAGCTTCATCGGGAGAGTGCTTACTGTCGGAAATTCGTGGAACGGCTGTATCCGCTGTGCATAGAGCAGCCATCTCCACGAACAATCGATCAGGTAGCCAGTAAAACTACTCCAGCTGATAAGTGACCCTCACTTTGGAGTTGATTTTGACCTTCTCTACCGCAAATTCATCAGGTCCACTTGATACAGCACGGCTGACAGCACCAGTGGCATTCAGCCGAGCCCGATACTCAAAAGTGGAGGCGTAGGTGTAGGAGTCATACTCCGATTCGAGTCGCTCAGCACCAAATTCCTTGATGGACAGGGTATTTCCTAATTGATCTCCTTGTGAGGTTACCATCATAGCCGCTTTCTTTCGGGCATTTTCTATCGCCAATCTGGTGACTTCCAGCTGGATGCTGTCACGGTTGTTGTACTTCACATCTGCGATATGAACGGCTTTTGCACCGGTGGTGTACAGATCGATAATTAACGTATTGGCAATTTTAGGGTCGGTTAGTTTTACCTGATAGACTTTTACAATTCGCACCTTATTCCCGTACTTGTAGCTGTTAAATTCAACAACCTCCACATGCTCCTGTGGGATTTTCCATTTGGTCAGCATCAGTTTGAATTGATTTTCTTTCTGCTCGATTTCAGAGTTTTTGATTTTCTCGTATTCAGTAAACGTCACACGCATTAGTACCTCATCAGGAGCCAGATCCTGTTCGGCATTTCCATAGACTGTGATGGACCGGTCTTCGTATTGAGCAAAGGCAATGTAAGGTGCGAAAATGCACCATAAGATTAATTTATTCATGGCGATGAGATATTAATATGTAAAGATTAATTTGTATTTAATACATTTCAAGAGAGATTGGTAACCCCAATACCAAAACGTCTTCTTTCATCATGAACCTGCTCCATTGACGTGCCATACTGCTATAAATCGTTTTAAAGGGTGGTTGAAATGTTCATAAACCACAATGGAATGAGTGGCTTCTTTTATTATTAATGTAATAATGAATCATACTTCTTCAATTTTTTGTAACACAGAGGGTTGCTTAATTCTTTGTGATTTTTGATCGAAGTGAGTGAGCAAATAAATAACAACCGAAGGATGAGTAGAATGAAAACCTGTCTGGCATGTCTGGCATGCGCAGTATCAGTGATGGCAATTGGTCAGCAACCAGTAGACCCGGATGCTACGACGAAAACGAAAGAACTTTTAATGAACCTGCATGAGATTTCCGAGCATGGATTTATGTTTGGCCATCAGGATGATCAGGCCTATGGCGTTGGGTGGAAAGACGAAAGAGGCCGCTCCGATGTAAAGGAAACAGTCGGCAGTTTTCCGGCCGTGCACGGCTGGGACGTGGGCAGTCGACTGACCAATGACGAGAACCTGGATCAGGTAAAGTTTGACAACATGCGTAAGTGGGTGAAGAAAGCCTATAAAATGGGCACGATTAACACCTTCTCCTGGCATCTGGATAACCTGACCACAGGAGGCAATAGTTGGGATAAAACACCATCAGTACCAGACTTGCTGCCGGGTGGCGCCAAACATGCCGAGTTCAACGAGCAGTTGGATCTGCTGGCGGAGTTGTTCCATTCCATGCGTTCATGGTTCCAACCGATTCCGATCATATTCAGACCCTGGCATGAGCACAATGGCGATTGGTTTTGGTGGGGTAAGGGCAATGTGTCTGAGGAAGATTACATTGCCTTGTTTCGCTATACCGTAGACTATTTGAAAAACGAGAAGGATGTACACCAGTTGTTATATGCCTTTTCACCTGACAGGAGTCGATTGCGGTTAGATACCATTCCAGAGCAAAATTATCTGTGGGGGTATCCTGGAGATGATTATGTAGATATTATTGGCATTGATAACTATGGTGATGTCGGTCGATCAGGCGGTCCTGATTCAGAAGAAAAGCAAGCGGAGAATTTCGTGGAATCACTTAAATTGATCACAAGAATCGCTCGTGAAAAAGGAAAGGTAGCTGCTTTAACCGAAACAGGTTTGGAAGGCGTTACGCGCCCCGATTGGTTTACAGAGGTGATCCTCAATCCAATCAAAGCCAACCCGGAGGAGATTGCGATTGCATGGGTGTTGGTTTGGAGAAATCACACTACGACCCATCATTATGCACCCTATCCGGGGCATTCGAGTGTGCCGGATTTTCAGAAGTTTGATGCCGATTCCATCACACTATTTGAGAAAGACATGAGAAACCCTTATAAGAAAGGAAAAGCAATAAAATGAATAAGATGAGAACTGTAGTTGGTTGTTTATTGGTATTGGTATCGTCATGGGCTTCTGGTCAGCTGACTTTGCCCAGACTTTTTGCTGATCACATGGTATTTCAGCGAAACGCACCGACAAAAGTCTGGGGTTGGGCCAACCCAAAAGCCAAAGTCATCATCAACTTCGACAATCAGGAGTCAAAAGTAAAAGCGAATGCTGAAGGCTATTTTGAGGCTTATCTAAAAGCTCGTGAAGCTAGCGGACCTTACACGATGAGCGTTGTGTCAGGTGATGACGAAAAAATTTTTCAGGACATCCTGATTGGTGATGTCTGGGTCGCAAGTGGTCAGTCCAATATGGAGTGGCAGCTTCAGTGGAATGTCAATAACTGGGAAGAGGAAGTGAAGGATAGTGATTATCCTGAAATGCGGTTTTTTAAAGTCCCGAATGAATATGCTTCCAGTCCAAAGAAAGACGTATCGGGTGGTGAGTGGCTAATTGCCAATGAATCCAATAGTCCGCAGTTTTCCGCAGTAGCATGGTTTTTTGCCAAGCGCAATCACCTGGAAAAGGGAGTCCCGGTAGGAGTGATTGAAAGCCACTGGGGTGGAACTCCAGCGGAAGCCTGGACAACACTCGAGACACTCTCCAAAACCACAGGGTATGAAGAGATAGCTGATACTATTAAGAATCCGTCTATGCCCTGGTCGGAGATTGAGGCTATCAATAACCAAAAAGAAGAACGCAAATGGGCACTCATGCGAGACAAAGAAGCTGCGATCTCCTCTGGTGCTCAGCATGTAGACTATGACGATAGCGATTGGCTTGATCGTGATTTACCCTGCTACTGCAAAATGACAGACCTGGCCTGGTTGCGCAGGGAAGTGCAATTGTTACCAGATACCATCAGCGAAGTGCAGCTGTACATAAGCAATGTCATACAGGAGGCGTTTGTTTTCTTCAACGGAGAATTGCTCTGGACCAAAACCTGGAATGATGACATTAAGCCATTGGAAGTGCCAGTGGATCTGATTCAAAAAGGGAAAAATGTAATAACCTACCGAGTGGCCAACTCGTGGGATAACAATGTGTATTTTGGTCGCCCAAATGAAATGTGGCTAGAGGTCAATGGTCAGAAAACTTCTCTGGAAGGGAACTGGAAGTACTCCAATGACATAGAACCAAAGATTCCCCATGCGATAAAGATGTTTCAGATGCCCACCTTTTTATACAATGCCAAGATTGCTCCGATTGGCGGGTATACTGCTCGTGGAATTATCTGGTACCAGGGCGAGTCTAATGCCGATAAGCCATATTATTATCGTGAATTGTTTGGGAATATGATCACTGACTGGCGCAAGCTTTGGGGCGATATTCCATTCCTTTATGTACAGCTGGCAAACTTTATGAAGAGAAGTGAGAATCCTACACCACAGAGCGATTGGGCACAACTCAGAGAAGCACAAACACAAACCCTGGAACTACCTAAAACGGCCATGGCCGTAACCATTGATATTGGTAATGCGGATGATATTCATCCCAGGAATAAACAAGATGTTGGTGCGCGCTTGTGGCTGGCAGCAAAGAAAGTGAGCTATGGAGATGAGGTGGTTTACTCAGGACCCGTGCTGGCTGATGCGATTGTGGAAGGCTCAGGAGTCCGATTGACATTTGATCATGTTGGCTCAGGCTTGAAGGTTAGCAAAGTGTTGAAAGGGTTTGCTATGGCAGACCTTGATGGAAATTGGGAGTGGGCAGATGCTGAGGTTGATGGGGATGAAGTTGTGATAACCGCTAAAAACATCCAAAATCCAGTGGAAATATCCTATGCCTGGGGCGATAACCCCGAAGCTACTTTGTACAATGAGGAAGGACTTCCTGCTGTACCATTTAAGAAGAAGTTAGGTGGTTATTGAGACCAGAAGGAATGATTGAACAATGAAAAATGTTGTTACGACGAATTTTGGCTATTAGCCAAGGTCATAATTCATTATATTTAAAGAAGTAACCCAACCCTGAAATGATGAAAAAATACCTCAGAGCCTCCTTGGTTGTACTGTTTCTGATAATGGTGCAACAAGTCTGGTCACAGACTCCTCAAATACGGTTTGAACATTTGGATATACGTGATGGACTTTCGCATAATCGCGTTGGAACCATCTTTCAGGATGATTTTGGATTTATGTGGTTTGGTACCAGATCCGGGTTAAACAGGTATGATGGTCATAATATTGAGGTGATCGAGTTTGATGAGAGTAACCCGTACTCACCAAGTGATCCAAATATGGTGTGGCTTAAGGAAGGTCCACAGCAGCATATTTGGGTAAAGTCACACTATGGGGTGTTTGCATATGACATTCATCGAGAGCAGTTTGCAGATATCACCGCCTTACTGGGGGAGCTTCAGATCAATAATTACAATCTATCTGATATTGTTAAAGATGCAGTCGGCAACTATTGGTTTGTTATAGATGGTGTTGGGATCAAGAAATACTTAACGAGTGAGAATACAGTGTATCATTTTGGGGGTTCCTACCGGGATGTTACAAGTATTTCCAAGGATATATATGGCAATATGGCTCTGGTTCACTCTGATGGTGAAATAGAACTTGTGGATGTCCAAAATCAGAACAATACCTCCTTTACTCAATATCCAGAGCATCTTAGGGCAGTTAATGACTTGCTTCATTTTTTGGACAATACTGGAGGCTATTGGTTTTACAGTACTGACAATTCTTTCGGCACTTGTTATTACAACCCCGAAACAGAAGATCATCGTCATTTTGATTCAAAGCAATTAGGTTCCAATCTCGTCACTGGCATTATTCAGGACCAGAATGATCGGGTGATTATTGGTGTAGATCATGGTGGGATGACTATGTTCAATAAGTCTGACTGGAGCCATTCTAACTTTGTAAATAACCCATCAGATCCCAAATCCTTAAGTCATAATAGCATTATCTCTATGTTTCAGGACGACAATGGTTTGGTGTGGCTTGGTACCAACAAAGGAGGAGTGAATTACTTCTCCTCTGAAGCGGTGTCCTTTAGCTTCTACAAACAGTTGTCGGGCCACCCGACTAATGCCAACGACATCTGGCCGATTGTTGAGGATAGAAAAGGAAATCTCTGGCTTGGTACGGATGGTGGAGGGTTGACCTATTTTAACCTAAAATCTGGTAAGTATACCAATTATACCCACGACCCAAATGACCCAAACAGCATCAGTTCCGATATCGTAGTGAGTATGAGCAAAGCGGCAAAAGGTGGGTTGTGGTTAGGCACCTACTTCGGTGGCTTGAACTATTTTGATGGAAAGAAATTTATCACCTATTATAATGATGAAAATGATCCTAATTCGATTTCTGACAACAGCGTTTGGAACCTACTACTCGATTCTCAGGACCGACTATGGGTAGGAACTCTAAAAGGTGGAGTAGATGTGTACGACCAGAATTTCAATAAACTAGAGCACTATAGTCTGGATAATCAGCGAATCAATTCGAATTACATCACCACGTTTTGTGAAGATAAAGATGGTAAGATGTGGATTGGTACCGGGTACGGTTTGGAAGTAGTTGATCCCAAAGTAGATACGATTCGTCACATACTTCGGGAGACAGGGAATGATGAGTCGCTCAGTAACAATTCCATCCTGCATATATTCTGTGATGACAAAAACGATTTATGGATTGGCACCATGTACGGACTAAGTCATTATAACCAGAAGACTGATAAATTCAATTTCTACACCAAGGAAGATGGTTTGCCAGAAAACATTGTCGCTGCTACAGCGCAGGATGATGAGGGCAACTATTGGTTAAGTACACCAAAAGGACTGTCCAAGCTGAGTTTTAAAGACGGTCAACCCATATTCAATAACTTCGATATTTCTGATGGGTTACAAGGTGACGTATTCAATGAGCGCTCGGTGCTCAAGCTCCGCAATGGTGACTTGGCTTTTGGAGGTAAGAATGGCTTGAATGTATTCGAGCCCGAAAAGATCAAGATCAATGACAACAAAAATGAATTGGTTCTTCTGGACTTTATGATTTCCAATCAGCAGATCAAACCCGGAGATACGTTCAATGAACGCATTTGGTTTGAAAAAGGGCTTAACAATACTGAGGATTTGACTTTAAAGCATGATGAAAACTCATTTACCATAGAGTTTACCGCATTGAGCTTTTACCGTCAGGAAAACATTAACTACAAGTACCGACTGTTAGGATTTGATGACGACTGGGTGGTTCGACCAAACATTCACAGAGCCAATTACACCAACCTGGACCCCGGTACCTATCAGTTTGAAGTAATGGCGAGTGATCAAACACAGCGCTGGAATAGTCAAGCAAGGATGATGAATATTGTGATCTTATCTCCCTGGTGGCAAACACCATTAGCTTATGTTATTTATGCTGTGTTAATTGTTCTCGGTTTGTATTTTACTAGAAGGACCATAATTGCGAAAGAGCGTTTTCGTGCGCGTGTAGCTCAAGAGCAACTGGAAGCCAAGCAGCTTCATGATCTTGATCTAATGAAAATCAAGTTCTTCACCAATATTAGCCATGAATTTAGAACACCACTGACGCTAATCCTGACGCCTATTGAGCGTCTGTTGAAGTCAAGTGCAGACCCAACCACTTCCAAGCACTACCAAATGATTCACAGAAATGCCAGACGTTTGTTGACGTTGGTGAATCAATTGTTGGATTTTAGAAAAATGGAAGCGAATCAGCACCGATTATCCCTGGCTACTGGTGACTTGGTTGATTTCATCAAAAGCATTACTGAGTCCTTCTCCGACCTTTCCGAAGACAGACATGTGCGTCTTCATTTTCACTCCAATATGACTGAGTTTCTTACACTATTTGATCGAGATAAAGTGGAAAAAATCATGTTTAACTTATTGTCCAATGCTTTTAAATTCACCCATTCAGGAGGAAAGGTAGATGTGTCCGTCAAGGATGTAGCGTACCGAGAGGATGTCCACACCATTCGCATTAGCGTAGAGGATACAGGAATTGGCATTCCTCATGAGCGTCAGAACGATGTATTTAATCGGTTCTTTCAGGTGGATACCAAGTCTTCACAAAACCTGAATCACGGAAGTGGCATTGGCCTGTCGATTACACGAGAGTTTGTGGAGATGCACGAAGGAAAAGTTTGGGTCGAGTCCGAAGTGGATAAAGGAAGTACTTTCTCCTTTGAGCTACCGATGAAGAAGCTGACCGAGTACATGGAGCCACATGATGTCATAAATGACATGGAAGGTTCAGATGAACCGCTAATTCATCAGGATGACAATGCTACCATTATGTTAGTAGATGATAACTCTGACTTTCGTTTTTACCTGAGAGATAACCTCAAGGAAATTTACAATATCTACGAAGCGCCAAATGGCAAAGAGGCCTGGAAGAAAATCTTGAATAACCTGCCGGACCTTATCGTAACAGATATCATGATGCCTGAACTGAACGGTGTCGACTTGTGCAAAAAGGTAAAGAGTGACCCGAGAACAGCTCATATTCCTGTAATACTATTAACTGCTCATTATTCGGATGACCAGAAGCTGGAGGGCTTTGAGGCGGGAGCCATTGAATACATCACCAAGCCATTCAACTTTGAGATTTTGGTTCAGACCATTCGATCCGCTATACAGCTTCAGAAGCTGATCCATGCACAGGAGCATCGTGTGGAGGCTAAGCCTAAGCAGATTGAGATTACCTCATTGGATGAGAAGTTCATTACCAAAGCGCTGGATATAGTAGAAGCCAATATTTCAAATGCCAACTTCTCCGTACAGGAGTTGAGTAGTGAAATGGCCGTGAGCCGTGGGCAGCTTTACAAGAAGGTGCTGGAACTAACCGGAAAGACACCGATCGAATTTATTCGCGAGGTACGAATCAAACGTGCAGCAGCATTGCTGGAAAAGAGTCAACTTAATGTAGCAGAAGTGGCATACACTGTAGGGTTTAACAATCCCAAGTATTTTACAAAGTACTTTAAAAAGGCCTACAAGATGTTGCCATCCAAATATGCAGCAGCAGCAGAAAAGCAACGCACCGAAGGCTAGCAGCTATAAATCCATGTACCGAATTGAAAGACCCGCGTGAATGAATTTTTAAGTGGGTCTTTTTTTAACATTAATACATTTTATCCCCTGAGTAAGTGCAAATCATGCACTTTGCAGAGTTGATTATGAGCTAATATTGAATAGTTAACAATCAAGCCTCTTCATATAAGCTGATTGTACATGTTGTTTCATACTAAGGGAAATGTTGTTTAATCGGGTGGCGGGGGTCGCCCGATTTTCTTTTTTATCATGAGGAGATCTACACTATTATTATTCAGTTCGCTTTTTGCTATGTCAGCTTTGGCGCAGACATTTGAGGCAGAGTCGGGTTCATTGACCGGTACAGAAATTGGAAATTCCAGATCTGGATTTTCGGGTGAAGGTTACGTTACCGGCTTTGATAACGATGGGGATGCGGTGTCCATTCCTGTGGAAGTAAATGCTACAGGTTTGTATGATTTGTGGATTGGGTTTGCAGCACCCAATGGCGAAAAAACCAATGACATATATGTTAATGGCAGCTATGCAGGAAGTCAGATTTTTCCGTCTTCTCAGTCATTCGGAGAAGGCTATTTTGGAAAGATCGCACTGGAGTCTGGGAGTAATCGCATTAAGGTTGTTAAGAACTGGGGCTATTTTGAGGTGGATTTTGTACGCGTAGCACCTACTACGCCTAACGAAATTCATAACTACCCGACCGAACTGATTCATCCATCACCGAGCTATGAAGCCGAAACCCTCTATTTGTTTTTGCGAGATTACTACGGTCATCGCATTATCTCCGGCCAGCAAGCAGATGCCGGAGGAGATACCGAACTGAATTACCTCAGCGAAAGAACAGGATATTTACCTGCAGTAAAAGGCTTTGATTTAATTGACTATTCCCCAAGCAGAGTAGCAAATGGAACTACCTCCCAACAGACCGAGAGAGCCATCGATTGGTGGAAGGAGGAGCAGGGGATTGTAACGCTCATGTGGCACTGGAACGCTCCAAAAGATTTGCTGGATACCGAAGACGCTCCCTGGTGGAGTGGGTTTTATACGTACGCCACCACCTTTGACCCAACAGTGGCAATGAATGATCAAAACTCGGAGGAGTACGAGCTGATCATTCGAGACATAGATGTAATCGCAGCTGAGCTTAAAAAACTACAAGATGCCAAAGTACCACTGCTCTGGAGGCCACTTCATGAAGCCGAAGGCGAGTGGTTTTGGTGGGGGAGCAAGGGTCCTGAAACATGTGTATGGCTATGGAAACTGATGTACGACCGGCTGACCAATGAACATGGACTGGACAACCTCATCTGGGTGTGGACCGGGACGAACTCTGAAGTGGCGCTGGACTGGTATCCCGGAGATGAGTACGTAGACATTATTGGTGCAGATATCTACCTGGAAGATGGTAACTATGCTACGAACTTCAGCATGTTTGATGACATGGCAGGAATTCACGATGGACAAAAAGTGATCTCGCTTTCAGAGACCGGTACAATACCCGATCCGGATGATCTGGATAAGCAGAAAGCGCGATGGAGCTGGTTTGTGGTGTGGAGTGGCGATTTCATAATGGATGGACAGAAAAACGAAGTGAGTCACCTGGTGGATGTTTACCAACATGATTATGTCATTACATTAGATGAGCTTCCGGATTTCTATGACTATGAAAGTCCTGATTTTCCTGATGAGGTTGAAGCTCCATTAGCAACTTCTTCTCAAAGGATTAATACCAAAATTTTCCCCAATCCAACTTCAGATTTTCTCTATCTGGAATCCATAGAGTTCCCAATCCAACACGTTAAGGTGTTTAACCTAAAGGGTCAGGAAATAAAAGCAAATGCTTCAGGTATTGGGACGAGACAAACCGTGGATCTGAGAGGTATTGAGCGAGGACTCTATCTGGTTAGGGTTTGGACCACAAATGGCGTACGAGGTTTCAAAATTATGGTGGAGTGATTAACTGTAAATAAATACCCCATACGCAGCGTTGAGCCTTGTATGGGGTTACAGTAATTTGGTTGTAGTAGGCCTATTTTGAGAGCTCAAGTACAACAACTGAGTTTTTTGGTAAACTCACAGTTAAACTTCCTTTTGACAGTTTGGATTCATTAAATGGCTGTGGTTTCACTTTTTCCGGTTGATCGAATGTGTTGCGGTCCTGAACTTTTTCGGAGGTGAGAACTCTTCCCGTTACATTCTTTCCAGTAAAACTCCCAAGGTTAATCACAATTGATTGCGCCTTTTTCGAATCGATATTGGTCAAAGAAATGTGCATTTTACCAGACACATCCATTGATGCAGAAGCCGATACAGCAGGAATACTTTCATCAAGCATGTTAAAACTATCAGCGGATAGCTCTATAGGTACAAGTTGAGCGTCCTGATGAACTTTGTACATTTCCATGACATGGTAAGTAGGAGTGAGAATCATTTTTTCTTTTTCAGTGAGAATAACAGCCTGCAGTACATTCACCGTCTGAGCCAGATTGGCCATGTGCACACGGTCTGCATGGTTATTGAAGATATTCAGTGTCAGCCCGGCAATCATCGCATCCCGAATGGTATTTTGCTGGTAGAGTGCACCTTCACCTTCCGGCATGGTTTCGTACCATCCACCCCATTCGTCTACGATCAGTTTCACATTCTTGTCCTGATCGTATTTATCCATTACCTCGCTATTCTTAGTGATGAATTCTTCCATAAACCAAGCTTGCTTCATGGTTTTGAAATACTCTTCTTCTGAGAAAGCGTAAGAAGATCCTTTGTCGCTCCAATTAAACACGGAGTAATGGTGAACTGACAATCCTTCGATACGTCTGGCCGGAACCTGCTTCATGATTGTTTCCGTCCATTCGTAATCCGCCTGACCGGGACCAACAGCAATTCGAAAAAGACCATCAGAGTTGCCATAATTCGTCATAGCCACTGCGTATCGCTTGTACAAATTGGAATAATAATCAGCGGTCATATCACCGCCACAGTCCCAGGATTCGTTGCCTATTCCCCAGTACTTAACATCCCAGGGTTTGGATCGGCCATTTTTTTCGCGAAGGTCTGTCAGGTGACTGCTGCCATTAGGGTTATTGACATATTGTTCCCATTCCACTGCTTCCTGAACTGATCCGGAGTTCATGTTTACTGCCAAATAAGGCTCGGCATCCAGTAACTCACACAAATTGAGAAATTCATGCGTACCAAAGCTGTTGTCCTCTCTGCCGCCCCATGACGTATTTTCGATGGGTTTTCGCTGGTCTTTAGGACCAATGGCATCTTTCCAGTGATACGTGTCAGCGAAGCACCCACCTGGCCATCTGAGGTTTGGAATGTTTAAGTTTTTTAAAGCTTCGATTACATCGTTTCTCACACCACTAGTCGTGGGGATGTTGTAATTATCACCGGTATAGATACCATCATAAATACAGCGTCCAAGGTGCTCAGCAAAATGCCCATAGATGTGTTTGCTTATTTGTGTTTCAGCCTTCTCAGGATATAAAGCTGCTTTATTTTGACTTTGTGAAGCTACTGCTCCAAATAGGCAAATGGTAAAAAATAGTTTTCTCATCATTTATTGATTTAGTTATAATCGGTTAGTGCCCTGGGGCATATGGGAAACGTAATTTTTGATAGTAGTCCAACGACTCTTTTGGAGGTTCTACACTTTTAGGCAACTTTCTTTCAGAAAATTGCTGGAAGTACTGGAGACACGCATCTTTCCACCAGATGGCCTCATTTGCTTGTATTTCTAGCAGCATTTGTACACTGCTGAAGCGAACAGGGTCAATGGAATTTTCCAGTTGATTCCACTGGTTCTGCATTTCACGAACCTGATCAACTCCCTTTTGATAGCGCAAAGCAATTTCGGTCCAAAGGGTATTCCCTGATTTCATTTTATAATCCCACGGTAAGTGATGGAACCAGAGTAAATACATTTCAGGACAGGTTGTTGGATCATTAAAAGTTTTTGAGATCTCTGGAAAATACTGATCCACAGCATCGCTACCAGTTCGAGTTCTGTCAAAACCAATGCCTTCTTTATCCGCTTTGTGATAATAGACCGGGTTCCAGTCGGCTCTAGGTAAATTATCTACCCACGGACCCGGACCATAGTGGTGCCCCGTTCCCATTAAGTGATGCAGCCCCAGAGGTGTCATATAGTTGACCGATGCAGGCCAGGAAGTCATCATAAGCTCTTTGATGATTGATAGCTTAGAAGAGTCTTGTGTCCAGGTCATTTGAATCCATTCATTGGCAATTTTCTCTGAGCTGATGGTATGATCCCATGCCAGACGTCCATAAGTATACCAGTTGGATTGTGCGAAAGGGTGTCCCGTCCAGTTGATATCGGTACCAATATTCGCCACACCGGCAATAGCGCTGATGGAATGGTTGTAAAGGGAGCCGTCTATGGCTTTGGCTACTTCAGATCCTTTGCCTTTAGCATAGGTGTCGGCATCCAACACTTCCTTGTACATCGGAGCGAGATACACGAGCTGGGTGGCTTGTCCCAGGTACTCTTGTGTGATCTGAAACTCCATTGCCAAAGGCGTTTCCTTCATGGAGCCAAAAAGTGGATGAAATGGTTCACGTGGTTGAAAGTCGATAGCCCCATTTTTCACTTGTACCACTACATTGTCCTCAAATGTACCATCCAGAGGCATGAATTCGTTGAAGGCTTGTTTTGCTCGATCCTCAGGTTCTTCATTGCTGTAGACAAATGCCCGCCACATGACGATTCCATTATGAGGTTGCAGTGCCTTTGCCATCATGTTGGCGCCATCGGCATGTGATCGCCCATAATTCTGCGGTCCTGGTTGCCCCTCACTGTTGGCTTTAACTAGAAACCCACCAAAGTCGGGAATGTAGGAGTAAATTTCACTGACCTTGTTTTTCCACCAGTTAATCACTTCACTATCTAAAGGATCCGCAGTTGCTAATCCACCGATTTCGATCGGCGCACTGAATCGGGCAGTTAGGTAAACCTTGATGCCATAAGGTCGAAAGCCATCTGCAAGTGCTTTGACTTTTTCGAGGTAAGTTGGTGTAAGGATCAGGGCATTGGCATTCACATTAGTTAAAACTGTCCCGTTGATCCCAATAGACGCATTTGCGCGTGCATAGTCCAGATACCTTTGATCGATGTAACCTGGAAGTTTATGCCAGTCCCAAATAGAAAATCCAGCATATCCACGTTCCGATGTGCGATCAAGGTTATCCCAATGATTTAGAAGGCGTTCCTGGATTTTAGGTTCTGAAGCGATGCTCACTTCTTCCAGCGATTGTTGCGTTTGTATCAGTCGGAGTAATCCGAATGTTCCGTAAAGAAGACCAATGTCACTGTTTGCGGAAATAATAATTTGATCCCCAGTGGATTTGATGACATATCCATCGAATGTCATTCGCTCCAGTTGATTGTTGAGATTTGGATGTTTTTTTTGAATGACAATGGACCCATTGATTTTTTGTTGTTCTACAGGTTTACCCAATAAGTCGGTAAGCGCTTCGCTCAGTTCTTTGCGAATGATCTCAAGTGTTTCGGATTGTCCCTCCACAGTAAAGGATTTGATGGCATTTCTGTAGTTCTCCAAGCGTTCTTCGTTTTGAATACGGTCATACCTTAGCCATAGCTCATATCCAGCTTGAGCTGTAGTTTTTTGATAAATCAGCAATGTAAGGGCTGAAAGAAGAATTTGGATGGTGATTTTCATAATGCCAAGATAGTAATTACATTTGATTACGCAACCGGTTGATTAAGGTATCATTTGTCGCTGATAATGATACATATTGTCAAAATGACCATAACATAAAAGTTCTCACCTTATATTGGTCTTAGTGTAATTGATTAATACCCTAAATGATGAAAAAAATCACAATTATCCTCCTATTCCTAGGAGCAACATCTTTTGCCGATGCGCAGGCTTATCTGAATGAGACTTTGTCCAATGAAGATCGTGCTCGCGATTTGATAAGCCAGTTGACTTTAGAAGAAAAAGTAGATCAAATGATCATGAACGCTCCAGCGGTCGATCGTCTGGATATTCCGCCTTATGACTGGTGGAATGAGGCACTCCATGGGGTAGGACGTGCCGGAATTGCCACGGTTTTTCCACAGGCGATTGGCTTAGGAGCTACGTTTGATCAGGATTTGGCCTATCGGGTGTCTTCTGCCATTTCTGATGAAGCCCGTGCCATGTATAATGCCGCTTCAGCACAGGGAAACTACTTGCGATATAGCGGATTGACATTTTGGACACCAAACGTAAATATTTTCAGGGACCCGAGATGGGGAAGAGGTCAGGAAACATATGGGGAAGACCCTTACCTGACCTCTTTATTAGGTGTTTCCTTTGTGAAAGGATTACAAGGCGACGATCCCAGGTACTTGAAGACAGCAGCCTGTGGTAAGCATTACGCTGTGCACAGCGGTCCCGAAAGATTGCGGCATGAGTTCGATGCAATCGCAACAGCTAAAGACATGTATGAAACGTATTTGCCAGCTTTTAAAGCTTTGGTAGATGCTGATGTAGAGTCGATCATGTGTGCCTATAATCGGACCAATGGTGAGGCATGTTGTGCGCATAAAACACTATTAGGAGATCTCTTGCGTGACGAATGGGGTTTTGAGGGGCACATTCTTAGTGACTGCTGGGCGATTGTTGACTTTTATGCAGACAATGGACATGGAATTTCAGCTAATGCAGCAGAGGCATCTGCCCTGGCAGTTAAATCTGGAGTGAGCTTGAATTGTGGAGACTCATATCCAGCACTGGTAGATGCCGTAGATCAAGGGTTGATTACGGAAGAAGAAATTGATGAGGCTTTGGTCAAGCTCTTGATTACCCGATTCAAATTGGGACTTTTTGATAGTGATGATGCAAATCCCTACAACAAGATTGGCACTGAGGTAGTCAATAGCGATGCAAACCGTATATTGGCAAGGGAAGCCGCAGTTAAGTCAATAGTGATGCTCAAAAACAATGGGGCATTGCCATTGAAGAATGATCTGAACAGATACTACGTCACGGGACCAAATGCAGCAGACATTGGGTCGTTGATTGGTAATTATTATGGTGTCAACCCAAACATGGTTACTTTTCTGGAAGGCCTGGCAGGCGCTGTTGGCCCTGGTAGTCAGGTGCAGTACCGGATAGGTACCCTGCTGGATCGGCCAAACGCTAATCCAATCGACTGGGCCTCTGGTGTAGCGCATACATCAGATGCTACTTTTTATGTGATGGGAATTACAGGGGTTATCGAAGGAGAGGAAGGTGCTGCCATTGCTTCAGACGATTTTGGTGATCGTCTAAAATATGACCTTCCACAAAATCAGATTGATTACCTCAAAAAATTGAAAGACGGAAATGAGAACCCGGTAATTGCGATTGTTACCGGTGGTAGCCCAATGAATCTGGCCGAGGTTCATGAGATAGCGGATGCCGTATTGTTGGTTTGGTATCCCGGGCAAGAAGGAGGTAATGCACTGGCAGATGTGGTTTTTGGTAAAGAATCACCAAGTGGCCGTTTGCCTATTACCTTTCCAAAGTCATTCGATCAGCTGCCTGCCTATGATGATTACTCGATGGAAGGAAGAACGTATAAGTATATGGAAGCTGAGCCACTATATCCATTTGGGTTTGGTTTGAGTTACTCAAAAGTCAGCTACGAAGGGATGAAGTTGTCTTCCACTTCAATGAAAAAATCTGGAGAAGTGACCGCATCGGTAATCGTTAAGAACACTGGAAATTATGGAGTTGATGAGGTTGTACAGCTTTACATAACAGACAATGATGCGAGTGTTCGGGTGCCTCTGTTTGATTTAAAGGGAATAAAACGCGTGAATCTGGCTCCGGGGACTAGTGCGAAGGTAGACTTTACAATCGATGCAGATATGTTGCAATTGATTGATGAGAATGGGAACGAAAAACTTGAGAAAGGGGTATTTACGGTATCTATTGGTGGATCTCTACCAACTCCAAGAAGCACCGAACTTGGTGCTTCAAACTACAAAACAGCAACATTGAATTTGAAATAACATGAAAAGAATTTTACCAGCGATTATATGGATGGCACTTTCTTTACAGTCATTGGCGCAGCAGCCTCTGGCAGAAGGTAAAGAGAAGTGGTTAGGAAGCGTACATAGTCCCACACAAATCAAGGATTTTGAACAGTATTGGAATCAGGTGACGCCTGAAAATGCGGGGAAATGGGGGAGCGTGGAGCGAACTCGTGATTCCTATAATTGGGGTCCACTCGATGATGCCTACAACTTTGCCAAAGAGAATGGTTTTCCTTTTCGCTTCCATGTGCTGCTTTGGGGAAACCAACAGCCAACCTGGATCGAAACACTTGAACCATCCGAACAGCTGGAAGAAATAGCGGAATGGATGGATACGGTCGCAGCTAGATATCCTGATATTGATTACCTGGAAGTGGTTAATGAACCATTTAATGATCCTCCCAATGGTGCTGGTAATGGCAATTACTTTAATGCGCTGGGCGGTCGTGGATCTTCTGGGTATGACTGGTTGATCGAAGGCTTCCGAATGGCACGGGAACGTTTTCCTAACACGAAACTAATGATGAATGAGTACAATGTGCTCAATAATCTGTTTCAGGCTTCTACCTATGTTAAGGTAGTGAACCTACTTAAACAAGAAGGGTTAATCGATGTGATCGGTGTGCAGGGACATGCATTTACTACCACCACCGGCAATGAAACCATGGAAAATGTATTGGAATCGTTGGCTCAAACAGAATTGCCAATAATGGTGACAGAGCTGGATATCGATGGACCATCAGATGATGTACAGCTGCAATCCTACAAAAGGATTTTCCCATTACTTTGGGAACACCCTTCGGTTATCGGTATTACCCTTTGGGGGTTTCGTCCTGGTCTTTGGAGAAATGAACAAAAAGCCTATTTGATTGATACAGATGGGTCTGAGCGACCAGCCCTGACCTGGCTTAGATCGTATGTGGAGCAATCCAATGCTTCTTTGACACTTTCTGAAGAGAACGACATTCGTTTTGGTATTTATCCAAATCCGGCCGATCGCTTTGTTTATGTCAACAGTTCCTCTGAAGTGGTAGAAGTGGTCATACGTGATCTGGTAGGACGCGTTTTGCATGTGTCATCAGATGCTGAAGTAGCTCTTCCAGCTTCGTTGACGACCGGGACGTATATGGTTTCTGTTAAAACAGTTTCAGGAGAGATTTTTTCGAGACGATTAAAAGTCAACTAATATGTATAACATCGTAAAAGCAGTAGTATTGATCTTTATCCTAAGCCTCGCTGGATGTCAGACACGAAAAGAGTCGAAAGAGGTAGTGGAAGAAGTTGCAACAAAAGGGTTGAAAGACTATTATGCAGATTACTTCCCCATGGGAGTCGCCGTTTACCCTGCAGCAATGGAAGGGGAGCAGGCAGCGTTGATTAAGAAGCACTTCATCTCTATGACTCCTGAGAATGTCATGAAAATGGGACCAATTCACCCTAAAGAAGATGAATATAACTGGTCACCTGCAGATAAGATTGTCGATTTTGCCCGTGCGAATGATCTGAAAATGCGTGGACATGCACTGTGTTGGCACAATCAAGCGCCAGATTGGATTTTTGTAGATGAGAAAGGTGACGTGGTAAGTAAAGACGTCTTGCTACAACGACTCGAGGATCATATAACGACTGTTGCCACTCGATATACGAATGATATTTATGCCTGGGACGTGGTGAATGAAGCCATTTCTGATAAAAAGGATGAGTTCTATCGTGACTCTAAATGGTATCAAATCTGTGGTGAAGAGTTTATTGCCAAGGCATTTGAATATGCCCGAGCGGCTGATCCAGATGTTGAGTTGTTTTACAACGATTATGAGGTGATCAATCCGGTAAAGCGTGAGAAGATTTATGAATTGGTAAAGGGGCTAAAAGATGCTGGGGTTCCCATAGACGGTGTAGGAATACAGGGGCATTGGTCTATTTATGAGCCGTCTGAAGCGACTCTTAGAGAAACCATAGAACGGTTCACGAGTCTCGGTTTAAAGGTACAGATTACGGAACTTGATGTTTCTGTTTACCCCAAAGAGCATTCCAGAAGGGACAAAGAGGGTTCAGATTCCGATGAATTTACTCCTGAGCAGAAACAAAAACAGATTGAGCAATACGAGATGATCTTTAGAGTATTTAGAGAGTACAAGCAAGATCTCAATGCGGTTACTTTTTGGAATATTTCCGACCGCTACAGTTGGTTGGATAACTTTCCAGTGAGAGATCGCAAGGATTATCCGTTGCTGTTTGATGAGAACCATGAACCAAAAGAGGCTTTCTACAAAGTTGTCGATTTTTGAGGCGCCATTTTTGAGTAGAGCTATGAAGACAGTCACATCGAAAGGTGTGGCTGTTTTTTTATGGGTACTGCTTAGCTTGCAAATTGCGTCAATCTCTATACACTGAATGTCTAGAGTTACTTTCTCACACTTAGCAAAGTCCCACTTTTGGGCTAGTCATAACCAATGTTTCTATTGCCCAGGAGAATGTATTAATTCAGTATGACTCCAGCGTTCCACTTTTTCGTCTAATGAATCACATTGTATGCTAAACAAAGGAATTGGTTTTGTGCTCAAAGCCAGACAATAACGTATCAAATGTGCTGTCGAGGGGCATTGTTTGTGTATTGAATGTATTATCCTGATAACGTTTGCAATGGCTTTAAATGAATGATGTTAAATATTCAATGAAAAGACCTATCTATTGATAATATTTAAATTATTCGATTTTAATCACAATATGTTTTGTTTTTAAGTGTGTAGGTGTATTTGAATAATTATATATAAATATGTTTTAATCCATTTAAAGGAATATAAATATCAGATAAATACTAATTTACATTTTGATACCATTTTGAGTGCAAATGGAGTACGTTGCTTGTAGGTCATCTGGGTAATATTGATCTGGTTTTGTATGAAGAAGACCAGGAAAAAATTTATCCAAGTTGTAAACATAAATGATGATCTATGAGAAGTAATTCTACAAATGGGGGCAGTTATTCGCGTAAGCGGTGGGTGTCTTCAATGTTTACCTTCTTCCTTGCGATGATGGCTTTTGTAGCCACGGCGCAAGAAAGAACGGTTTCAGGAGTGATCACTTCTGGTGAAGATGGAACCACTTTACCAGGGGTAACCATACTAGAGAAAGGAACGACAAACGGAACGATTACCGATATTGACGGTAACTTCAAACTGTCGGTAGATGATGATGCTACATTGGTAGTGTCTTTTGTGGGTTTCAAAACCCAGGAAATCTCAGTAGGGAGCCAATCCAATATTAACATCACTTTAGACTCTGATGTCTCTACATTACAAGAGGTAGTGGTAGTTGGTTATGGTACACAGCGAAAGAGTGACCTGACTGGGTCTATTGCTTCCCTTGATGGTGAGGCATTAATGCAGTCAGTAAATACTAGTTTAGACCAGGGTCTACAAGGTAGAGTAGCTGGATTGCAGGTGACTCAGAACTCGGGCCAGCCAGGTGGTGCTGTTTCTATCCGAATCAGAGGTACATCTTCCGTAACAGGAAGTAGTGAGCCTCTTTACGTAATTGATGGTATACAGGTAGGCGGTGCTGCCGAAGGTATTACCGGATTCGATTGGCAAGGTGGTACTGGAGGCCAGCAAGGCGCTGCCAGTAACCCCATGGCATCTATCAACCCGAATGATATAGCGAGTATCGAAGTACTTAAAGACGCTTCTGCTACTGCAATTTATGGTTCTCGTGCTGCAAATGGGGTAATTATCATTACAACCAAGCGTGGTAAAAAAGGAGAGTCTAAAATTTCTTATAATGGATTCTACGCAGTTCAGGATGTTTACAAAACAGTGGACATGATGAATCTGAGAGAATATGCCGACTATAACAACGAAGTGGCTCAGGAAGTATCGACTATCAATGCTAATCCTAATTTCGCTGATCCTTCATTGTTGGGAGAAGGTACAGACTGGCAGGAAGCCATCTTTAGATTGGCACCTATGCAAAGTCACTCCCTGACATTCACTGGGGGACAGGAAAAACTGTCTTACATGTTGTCAGCAGGTTTCTTCCAACAAGATGGAATTGTTATCGGATCTGATTTCAATCGGATAAACGTCCGCTTGAATATTGATAACCAGGTTCGGGATTGGTTAAAAGTAGGTACGAGCATGTCTTTGTCTCGAAAAGATGAGCAGATCATCAACACCGATGGTGGTGATGGAGTAATCGCTCAAGCTGCATCAATGCCTCCACACATTCCGGTTAGGAACTTTGACGGGACATTTGCGGGACCACAACAGCAGAACCCATCAGCTCAGGTTGGCAACAATCCAGTGGCCATGGCCTTGGTACGTAACAATACTAACTTGTCAAACAGAGTGATGAACAACTTGTATGCTGAGGCTGATATTATTAAAGGTCTTAAGCTTAGAAGTGAGATTGCTATTGATTATAACAATGGTACGAACAAAGCATTCCTCCCGACTTTCGAATGGGGAACTTTTGAGAACCGAACGAGTCAATTTGGACAACGCAACTCTGAGTCCATTTTCTGGTTATGGAAAACCTTTGCTACCTACAGCATGAGTTTTGACAATCATGACTTTACAGTGATGGTTGGACAGGAAAGTCAAAAATCAGAATACGAGGGAGTTACTGCGTTTAAAGTAAACCTGCCAAACGATATTCAAGTGATGAATCAGGGAGATATATCCAATATTGCCAATACTGGTTATAAAGGATGGAATTCACTAAACTCTCAGTTTGCCAGAGGTACCTACTCATTTGCGGATCGTTATTTGGTAACTGCTACGATCAGACGTGATGGATCTTCACGTTTTGGTTCAGAAAACCTTTATGGTTGGTTCCCATCTGCATCTGTAGGATGGAGAATTTCAAACGAGCCCTTCATGCCACAGACAGCTGTTCTTGACAATCTAAAGTTGAGAGCTGGTTGGGGACAGGTAGGTAACGAATCTATTGGAAACTACGCTTTTGGATCTGCACTTAATGCATTGAACACAGAGTTTGGTCCTGCAGTGAGAAACGCTCGATATTCCAATCCATTTGTGAAATGGGAATCATCTGAAACCATCAACTTAGGTTTGGATATTGGGTTATTTGCCGGACGATTAGATATGACCGTAGATGTCTATAGAAAGTCTACGAATGATCTTCTGCTACAGCAGCAGCTACCAGGTACTTATGGTAACCGAATCGGAGGTCCTTTCGCAAACGTTGGTAGCCTGGAGAACAAAGGAATCGAAGTATCATTAAACTCGGTCAACATCGACAATGGGTTCTTCAAGTGGTCGACCACAGCCAACGTAACAATCAACAGAAACAGTATTCAGGACCTGAATGATCTGGAGTTCTTTCAACCAATTTACTGGTACACTGGATTTGAGCAATCAACCAGAACCATAGGAGGAGGTAATCCTATCGGTCAGTTCTATGGTTATGAAATGGAAGGAATTTTCACATCTAAAGAAGAGATAGAAAACCATGCGGTGCAAATTGACAATGGTGAAGGTGTAAATCTAATCGACCGAACTGTCGGTCTATGGTTAGGAGATGTAAAATGGAAAGACGTCAATGGAGATGGCGCAATTACTCCTGAAGACAGGAAATTTATTGGAGATCCTAACCCTGATTTCAATTTCGGTTTTTCAAATACCATTTCTGTTGGGCCATTCACTCTGGATGCTTTCATCGTAGGTGCTGTAGGAGGCGATTTGCTTAACTATACCAGAGCACGTGCTGAAGCAATGACAGGAAATTTTGCTAACCAGTCTGTCAACGTTATTGACAGAGCCAGGACTCAACTGATAGAGGGTGGTACGGATATCAATAACATCGATGATGTAGAGTTGGTCAATCCAGATACGAACATTCCCAGATTTGATAATGGTGGTGAAAATCAAAACCACGTAATGTCAAGCAGGTGGATAGAAGATGGTACATACGTACGAATTCAGAACCTCAAGTTGACTTACAACTTGCCACAGAATATTGCTAGTGTGATTAAAATGGCAAGGTTTCAAGTGTATGCAAACGTTCAAAACGTTGCCACATTCACCGAGTACACCGGTTTAGATCCGGTAATTGGTGCATTCAATCAGGATCCTATGAGACAAGGATGGGATTTGGGTAGATACCCTGCTCCAAGGGTGTATACACTAGGCGTAAATCTTGATTTTTAATAGCAAAATCTTAGAGAAATGAAGAATTATATAAATAACATAATCTTGTGCTTGTTCATGTTTTTGGCAAGTGCGTGTGGAGATGATTTTCTGGAATACGTTCCTCAAGATCAGTCGACAGTAGCGGGTTGGTATCGAAATGCCGATGAAATAAGACAAGCGACAGCATCGCTTTATCATGATCCGTGGTTTGGATATCAGGATCAGTTTGGGTGGTTAGCCGGTGATCTCCTTGCTGGAGACATGCACCACAACTGGGATCAGGAAGGACAGTTTTTTTATGGGTCATTCAATGAAAGCAACCCGTACATCAATGGCGGATTTCAGGGTCTTTATAATGTGATATCTTATGCCAACCTGATCATCGATGACATGCCAGTGGTAGCTAGCGGTCACGGTGTTGGTCAGGATGCGATTGATGCAGCAGTTGCAGAAGCTCGTTTCTTCAGAGGTGCTGCTTATTACCTGCTCGTAGAGTACTGGGAAGAAGCACCAATCATTGAAAACCCTGCTGACAAAGTAGCTTCAGGTGATTTGTTTCAGCCGAAGAATAAGACAGCTGATATTTACGAGTTTGCTCGAAGAGATTTTGTGTATGCTGCTGAGAATCTACCCACTACTGATGTAGCTGGTAGAGTAACGCAGTGGTCAGCAAAAGGCATGTTAGCGAAGCTTCATGTCACTCTCGGTCAACGTGCAGTCGGAGGAGCTGATTTCGGCTCGGTAGAAGATTTTACTACTGCAGCAAACTATGCAGCAGATGTGATCAATAATAGCGGAATTTCACTTGCGACGAATTACGAAGATTTATTCAAAATTTCGAATGAAGATAACCCGGAAATTCTTTGGGGAATTCAGTTCATCAACCAGGGATATGGTGCCGGAAATAGTCGTCAGGCTCGTTATGCGCGTCACTCAAGAATCACTGGCGACGCACAAGCATGGGGTGGAGGAAAGTGTATGACGGTAAGTTATGTGCAAAACCTTCAAAGCAACGCAGAAGGAAATGAAGATGCCAGAAGAAGAGCTATCTACATGCAGAATGGAGACTATTATGGTTACATCGGCGAAGGCTATAATTATGAAATAGTTTCTCAGGACGAAGATGGTGTTCAGTTAGAAGCTGCTTCACCAACACTTAATAGCCTGAAGAAGTATGTGGTAGGAGGCGTGGCTGACCATGGTTACATTATTTCCAACCAGGATTCACCACTTGATATCTATATGTTAAGATTGGCAGATGTGTACCTGTTGTATGCTGAAGCAATGTTGGCAGGTCAGGCTTCACTATCTGGTGGCCCAGGATACGACGCGTACCTCGCGGTAAGAGCTAGAGCGGGTCTTGATGCTCCAGCTGATGGTAACATGACCTACACAGACTTATTCAATGAACGCAGAGTGGAGTTTGGCTTAGAAGGAATGGCCTGGTTAGAAGTGAAGCGTAGATACTACCGCAATCAGTCTGAGGCACTGACCTACTTAAATAATCAGGGCAGAACTGATCGCTATTATCGCATAGATCCAGACGATGGATTGGAAAACGATATGGCTGGTTATGAACTCGTGCCTGGAGGTGGTGGTGTAGGAAGCAATCCATCTAATGTGAATAATGATCCGGTTGTGACGTTCACAGCCGAGGATATGATCATTCCTATTCCGGCTCCACAGGTTACGGTTAACCCAATGTTGAGTTCTGATGTAGAAGCAGTTGACTATAGTTTCGAATAATAATTTTGAAAGACATGAATAGAAATAAATTTATATACCGAGCGCTCGTGCCATTCATGGTAGTGGCTGTGTTCTTCCTTTCTTCATGCGAAGAGGATGACGGAGTGCCATTGGAAGAGCCTAATGGATCACCATCCATTAGTTATATCCGAGTGACCAATCCAGAGCAAAGTGATTCGCTACTGGTAAGAGCGGAACTTGGAGCCGGAGTGGTAATCATGGGTGAAAACCTTGGAGGAACTCGCGAAGTGTGGTTTAATGACAGACAGGCAAATATTACGCCTTCCTGGGTAACCAATAATACGATCGTCGTATCGGTACCGAGTGTGGCTCCTTTGTCAGTAACAGACCAAATTTATTTGGTAGATGGTAATCTGGACACTCTTGCTTACCCATTTGAGGTGACTATTCCTGCACCAAATGTATATAGTGCAGTGAACGAATGGCCACAGGATGGTGAAATGCTGGTTTTAAATGGGGATTACTTCTTTGATGTAACTCCTGTTACAGTTGATTTTGCAGGCGGAGTTCAGGCTGAAGCGACAGTTCTCAGTCAATCGCAATTAGAGGTCTCTGTACCTGATGGTGCTACGGAAGGCCCTATGGTGGTAACGACCAACTTTGGTGCTGCTACCACAAGTTTCAATCTTTGGGATTCAAGAAACATTGTTTTGGATTTCGATGGCAAAAACCCAAATGGGTGGAGAATTGGAGCTACAGGAAACAGTGACGGCCCAATCAATGGAAACTACCTGATCGTAGGTGGCAATGTGAATGCCAACGAAAGAGATGAAGGGCCAGGAGCTCCTTCTGAGTCTATGAAAGTAATGGAGTACTGGGGTGGGAGCGATCCAGATAGAACCTCTAACTTCTATCCGTACTATCCAGGCTCTTATCAGGAATATGTGATGAAGTTCGAAGTGAAAGTAAACACCTGGTATGGTGGCCACTTGAACTTCTGCTTGGCTCCACCAAGTCATACAGGAAGTAATCAGGAGATTTGGAGCAATGACATTAATGCTCGGGCAATTTGGGCTCCGTGGCAAGAAGCAGACGAGGAGTTCACCACTGATGGTAAGTGGATAACGATGGTTGTTCCAATGACCGATTTTCAATATTACATCGACGCTCCGGATGCCATTGTTTACACTGGCGGCCAGGACTTCAATGAGCAGGCTGTTGGGTCATTAAGTACATGGATAATTGGTTCCCCTGAGAATGATGGTAACTACATCGAAATGTACATCGATAACATTCGATTTGTTCAACCCTAACTAAGCAGAGAAATGATAAATTATATAAAATATACTTTTCGAGGCATCGCAGCACTTTTTGTGCTGCTGGCTTTGACCTTCACCACTGCATGTGAGGAGGAAGAGATGGGAACCTCAGAAGTAGAGCTTCTGAGTTTCGGTCCTGCTGGTGTGAAGCATGGTGAAGAAGTAATTTTCATCGGTACTAATCTGGATGAAATTGCTTCAATTGTTTTCAGGCCATCTGTGGAGATAGCGAGTGATGCATTCACATCTCATAACAGCAGTCAAATAAAACTAAATGTTCCTGATGCCGCTGAGGCTGGTTTTGTAGTGCTGAAAACTACAGCTGGTGATACTCTTCAGACCAAGACCATGCTTAATTTTGACGTGCCCGTTGTGCTAAGCAACATCACCGCAAAAGCGAAACCCGGTACCAATGTGACCATTACAGGTCAGAAGTTGAACTGGATTGAAGAAGTCACTTTTCCTGCGGATATCGTAGTTGGTAAAGATGACTTTGTGAGTCAATCACTTACCGAGTTGGTGGTAGAAGTGCCTATGGAAGCTCAGACAGGGTTTTTGATCTTTGCTTCTGGGGGAACAGAGCCAATGACCTTTGCTACAGAGTCACAACTTGATGTGACGTTGCCAGCAGTGTCAGGTCTTAGTCCTGCATCTATCCGGCATACGGGCGATTTGACTATTCAGGGATCTGATCTTGATTTAGTAACTGAAGTGGTTCTGCCTGATGGCGTTTCGTTAATGAAGTCTGATTTCATTAGCCAGTCTGCGAGTGAAATCGTTGTGAAAATACCAGCTACCGTGGTGAAAGGCACGATTACTTTGAAGCAAGCTTCTCCAGTAGATGTGACTACAAGTGAAGAGCTAACGATTATCTTACCCAATGCATCTTCTGTTACACCTACGCCAGCAAAACCAGGCCAAGATGTAATGGTCATTACTGGAACTGATCTGGATTTAGTAGCTGAGATTATTTTACCAGGTGCTGGAACGATTGCATCTGCTTCATTCCTGACTTATTCAGCAACAGAAATTTCTTTTAACATCCCAGAGTCAGCAACTCAGGGAGCGCTGAACTATAAAACAATTCACGGCTATGAGGCTGCTTTAGAGGGTGCTTTACTAAAACTTCCACCATCTGGAGGTTTTCCTACACTGGATTACTATATCTATAGTGATGGTTTGCAAAATGGTTGGGAAGCATGGGGTGGCTGGGGCCACGTAAGCCAGGATTACAGTAATACCGAAAATCCGGCGAATGGTGAATTAGCAATCAAGACCGTATTCAACGACGCATATGGTGCAATGCAGATTCACAACTCTGGTGCAGCAACTGTTTTCAGCGGATATAATTACCTTGTTTTCTATGTGTATGTTCAGGGTGAAGAGTCTGATATTATCGCACAGATTGATAATAATGGTGACTATTATCCAGCACATTTTGTGGGTGATAAGTGGCATCAGATTGTTGTTCCTTTGGCAGATTTAGCTGGTTCGGATAACGTAAGTGAGCTTCGGATCAAAAACAACAACGGAGATGCTGCTACGAACAATACAGTTGTTTTTATAGATGAGATTGGATTGACTGTAGATGAGCCGTTAGGCCTGCTACCAGATATCATCACCTTCATTTATGAAGACGGTATTTCTTCTCCATTTGGTGGAGGTGGCGGTTGGGGTGGATCCACCACAGACTTTGCTAACCAGGAAAATCCAAGAGGTGGTGAGGCTGCAATTAAAGCTACTTATGCAGGTGGCTGGGGTGGAGCTGCTCAGTTTGGAGCATGGGGTAACACTCCATTATCGACTGCTGGCATGACGCATATTGCATTCTCTATCTATGGAGAGGATATCACTGACGGAGCTAACATTCAGTTAAACTTGATACCAACAGAAGGAGGTACTGCCTCGTCTGTACAAGTATCCATGAAGGCTGATGGATGGGTCGATTTTGAAGTGCCATTGTCAGAGCTTGGAAGCCCTGCAAGCATTTTCGAGTTGCAATTTCAGGATACCGATTGGGCTGGAACAATATTCATTGACCATATTGGTTTGAAATAAATTTAAAATATTCAATCAACGGGCCGATTCACAATCGGCCCGTAATTACCTCAACCTTCCACACTCATGTTTTCGATGGAAACCTCGATTGTAACTCATAAGGAATGAAAAATATTTATAGATCACTGAGTCTTGTGGCCATCATGTTGGTGATGCTATCTCGGTGCGCCTTTTCTGATAAGTATAAGAATGCAGAAACTAACATCCGATTAAATCAAGTTGGATTCTACACTAAAGGGCAAAAAATAGCTGTAATAACAGCACCTAAGGATAAAGCATTCTCCCTTAAAACACTTTCGGGTGAGACGGTGTATACTGGCTCAGTTTTAAAATCCAAATTTTGGGATCAAGCAGGTGAACACGTATCGATCATCGATTTTTCTGCCTTTTCAGAATCAGGGGACTACTATCTGCAAAGTGGTAGTGCACAATCAGAACCATTTCGCTTATCAGAAGTACCTTATAATGACCTATTAAAAGCTGCTGCTAAGACGTACTACTTTAACAGAGCTACAACAGAACTGCATGAAAAATATGCAGGAATTTATAAAAGACCTTTTTCCCATCCCGATACAGCTGTAATGATACATGCCTCAGCTGCTGGAGACTTTTTACCCGCAGGTGAGTCAATAGCTACTCCATTTGGATGGTATGATGCCGGAGATTTTAATAAGTACGTGGTGAACTCAGGCATCTCTACTTACACACTTCTTGCTGCGTACGAACACTATCAAAACCTTTTTGATACACTTCAGTGGAACATCCCAGAAAGCAACAACCAACGTGCTGATCTAATGGATGAAATCCTATGGAATATCCGCTGGATGGAAACCATGCAAGACACACTGGATGGTGGGGTATATCATAAAACAACCACTGCCAATTTTGAAAGCTTTATGGAGGCGTCAAAAGCAAATGGACAGCGGTTTGTGGTGAATAAAGGAACCGCTGCTTCTTTGAATTTTGCAGCAGTAATGGCTAAAACCAGTGCCATGCTTCAAGCGGAAGACCCACTATACGCTCAAAAGCTATTATACCGAGCTAAAGCCGCCTACAACTGGGCTTTGACTCATCCAAACGCAGAGTTTAAGAACCCTGTATCCAATAGTCCAAAGTACCCGTCCATTCACACAGGCGAGTATGGAGATAATCATTTTCAAGATGAATTTTTTTGGGCAGGAGTGGAACTCTACCTGGCCACTATGGACAATCAATACCTGAGCAAACAAGCCATGAGTGAGTTCAATCAGTTCAATGTTCCGAATTGGTCTACAGTGGAGACCCTTGGCTTGATTTCCCTGGCCTCCAGTGAATTGAATAATCACCTAAAGAAAAAGGCGTCGGATGAACTGATGATTCTTGCCGAACTCTTGATTTCGGAATGGCGTCAATCACCATACCGTGTGACCATCAACAAGTTTGTTTGGGGTAGCAATGCAGAAGTAATGAATCAAAGCATGGTTCTCCTAAATGCGTACCGTGTATTAGGAAATGTAGAATACTTCGAAGCAGCCGTTTCCGGATTGGACTATGTCCTTGGAAGAAATGCAACAGGCTATTGCTTTGTAACAGGTTTTGGTTATTTATCACCAAAAAATATTCACCATAGACAATCTGCTTCGGATGATATAGAAGCACCAATTCCAGGTTTTCTCGTAGGAGGTCCGAATCCGCGCAACATCCATCAGGATTGCGGACGAGATGAGTATGCGATTCATTTGCCAGCCAAGTGCTACCTGGACGAAACGTGCAGCTATTCTACAAACGAAGTTGCGATAAATTGGAATGCACCGCTAGTCTATGTTACCGCAGGAGTGGAATCCATATATCAACAACGATTTTCTAACTGATCAGTAGGCTTATTTATTTTTAAGGCTAATCAATCGATTGCGTAATCGATTTAATAACTTTGACAAATGGATTTTCTAGAGAAAACATTTCGATGGTTTGGGCCGGACTTTGGAGTAACGCTTAATGATGTTCGCCAGACCGGTGCGACAGGAGTGGTAACAGCACTTCACAAAGTTCCTACTGGTGAAGTATGGAGTGTGGATCGAGTTAAATCTACGAAAGAGAAGATTGTAGAAGCTGGGCTCAAATGGTCTGTAGTGGAGAGTGTTAACGTTCACGAGGAGATTAAGACCAATGGCCCGGAGTGTCAGCGCTACATTGACAACTACATTGATACGTTAGCCAATCTGGCTAAAAACGGAATCCATACAGTTTGCTATAATTTCATGCCGGTACTGGACTGGACCCGTACCGATTTGGACTACCAACTGGAAGACGGACGTAGTGCCTTGCGTTATGATCACATCGCTTATATGGCCTTTGACCTATTTGTCCTACGAAGACGAGATGCCGAAGAAGAGTATTCTGATGAATTAAAGCATAAAGCAAAAGTGTATTTTGAGCAACTTGATGAGAATGGTTTGTCCAAATTACAAAATACACTCATGGCAGGTTTACCTGGTACTCGGGATGTGATTTCAGTGGACACTTTTCGAGAACAGCTGGCACGATATGCAGCCATAGATGCACCTCAACTTCGCAAGAACCTGATCAGCTTTCTGAAACAAGTGGCACCAGCTGCGGCAGATATGGGTGTGAACTTATGTATTCATCCGGATGACCCTCCAAGGTCTATTTTTGGATTGCCAAGAGTAGTAAAAAACAGCGAGGACCTGCACTATCTTATGAGTGAAGTGAACATTCAGTCAAATGGGATCACCTTCTGTACAGGATCATTGGGAGCGAGTAAGAACAACAATCTGGTAGATCTTTTTATGGAGTTTGGGTCCAGAGTCCATTTTCTTCACTTGCGCAGTGTTCAGCATCAAGTTGACGACAGTTTCTATGAAGCCAATCATCTGGAAGGGAGTGCCCCAATGGCTGCCTTAATGCATGCAATTGTCAAAGAACAACAGCGAAGACTAGATTCGGGGAGGTCAGATGTGGCCATTCCTGCTCGCCCAGATCATGGACATTTGCTGCTGGATGACATGAACAGACCAAATAGCTTTTACCCAGGGTACTCTACTATCGGCCGCATGAAAGGACTGGCAGAATTGAGTGGTTTGGAACTGGGTGTACGGTATGGGTTAGGATTTTAATTAGTTGATAGCTATTCCTCGCTTGTTCTGACTTAAGACTAACATTGGCATACAATCTAGTTTGAAGCCTGTTGATTTGCTGCACTTTCCAAGACTAAGAGTCTGAAGTCAATGAATTGTGGGCCTTCTATATTCGAAGCTTTTAATGAAATAGAATGATGACCTTTATCTAAATGTATCACACCCATGTCTAAAGCTTTGAAATTCTTTTCGTATGATTCTTCTCGGGGAAACCGATCAAAATTTACCCCTTCAAAACCCGGATCATGTGCCTGGACTATTCTTTTTTCTAGTTCGTTACCTCTTTGTCTTAATAATATGGTAGAACCAACGGCAGAGTCTTTGCAAGTATAATATACAGTGGCTTTATAGCTTTGTTCAATAAGTACATCACAGTCCCATGTAATACTATCAGAGGAGCTGACCCAATTGGTAAAGTAGGAAGAATTTGGCCAACGATTAGACCGCTTGATATTGCCATGTGGAACGCCATCCCGAGCAGGTAGATGAGTAAACCGACTACCTTCGAATCCAATAGGATACACTTCTTTTCTATTTCTATCGAGCTCTTTCAAAACCGTATTCATCCATTCTTTTTTTTGCGCCATCAATTTGGGAAGCACAGAATCAGATGATTGAGTAATTGGTTTAAGTTGTCCAGGATCTGTATTCAAATCAAATAATTGATTCTTATGATCTAATATATAGTGCTGATCTCTAACGCTGACATTTCCATTCCAATGACTATAAACATATCGATTTTCCCATGAATCGTTCGATCCCAGCAGAAAAGGCTTTAGGCTAATGCCATCAAGTGGCTTATCAATTGATGGAGTGATATCAGCCAAATCGGTTAAGGAAGGTAGTAAGTCAATTGCACTGGCAATTTTATCAATTGTATTAGGCGTCATGTGATTTTTCCAATAAACCAAGAGTGGAGAGCGGACCCCGCCTTCGTCGGTGCTTCCTTTGATTCCCTTCAACCCGTCATTCCATCGCCAGCCGTTCGGTCCATTATCAGACATGTAAACAATAATCGTATTTTCAAGTAGTTTTAGACTTTCTAGCTTGTCGACGAGTCTACCGACATTCCAGTCGATGTTTTCGCATAAAGCGTATGCAGCTCTTGTCTTTTGAGTTTTTTCTCTATCACTATATCTGTGAACAGTGTCAATTGGTGAGTTTTTATATTTATCCCACCATACATCCGGTACTTGCATGGGACTGTGAGGTGTGTTGTAGGCGAGGTAAATAAAGAATGGTTGATCTTTTTTTCTATCGATGACATCCATAGCTTGATTGGTAAAATCATCAATAACAAACCCATCGCCTTTAATGATTTCTCCATTTCTTTCTAGCATAGGACTGAAATAGTTGCCCCAATGACCGGAACAAAAACCATAGAATTCATCAAAACCACGGTTGTTGGGATGGTATGGCGGTTGAGACCCATTATGCCACTTACCCATAGCCGCTGTATAATATCCATTGGATTTAAATACATCTGCTATAGTTGTTTCATTTGGATTCAATCGTTCACCACCTTGGGAAGTAGTATATACACCACCTCTTGGATGATACCGTCCGGTCAATATTTCCGCTCTGGTAGGTGAACATACGGGACTTACATAAAACCTGCTGAATTGTACACCTTGTGTTGCTAGTTTGTCAATGTTGGTTGTTTGTAAGTGTGGATTGCCGTTAATGCCAAGATCACCCCAACCCTGATCATCTGTTACGATTAAAACAATATTTGGTCTGGTTTTTATTTTTGAATTAGGTGTGCACGATTGGAGAAAAACGGATTGTATTCCGACTATTAATAGTAAAAGGCAAACTATTGATAAATGCTTTGCTGACATAGTTGAAATTTGGTAGAGCTGAGTACTGAACCTCGTTTTGTGGACAGCTCTAAAATAGCAAAATTCGCGATGCTCACAGCACTTCCTTTAGGTGCGAAATCATCTTCTTACACATTCAGATCCAAATGATACCCTTGATTTCTCAGGTAGTCATACTTCTCCGCATCAAATCGATAGACAAATGCGCCTTTCTTGGAGGTAGATTTGTCTTTCTTTTCTGTTTTTATGAGTAAGTCTGTAGAGAGAATTTTTTTACGAAAATTACGGTCATCGATTATTTTGCCATATATCGCATCATATAGTTGCTTGAGTTGTGGTAGGGTAAACTCTTCAGCGAGTAGTTCAAACCCAATTGGCCGGGTTTTGGCGTTTTGGATAAGTTGTCTGGCACCTAATGTAATCATGTCTTGATGATCGAGTACTAGTTCGGGTAGCTTATTGAGATCAAACCATTTGGCACCATGCTCATTAGCAATGTCACGATGCAGGTCATCCAGTTTGATCAGACTCCAATATAGAATGGAAACCACGCGACCACCCGGGTCTCGGTCCGCCTTTCCATAGGTAGCGAGCTGCTCAAGGAACACATTCTTTAATCCGGTGAATTTTTCCAGGACACGTTTCGCACCGTCCGAAAGGTTTTCATCCTCATTGACAAAGTCCCCGATCAAAGACCAACTACCCGCAAAAGGATCTACTTTCCGCTGAAATAGTAGTACTTTCAGATTGTTTTCTTTGATATCATAACCAAATACAAGACAATCAATGGCTACCAATAGTTTGGGGTGATTGTAAGTCATCTTCCAAAAATAGCATTTTGAATTTTATTTTATAAACGTTAAATTTACGTTTAAAACAGGAGAATACCCCGAAAATGATGAATGAAAAAATTGTACATAAGGTGAGGGCCACCTTTGCAGCGAAATTTGGACAAGACCCGGTTCTGGTCAAAGCACCTGGAAGAATCAATCTGATAGGTGAACACACAGACTATAATAATGGGTTTGTACTCCCCGCGGCAGTTGATCAGAGTATTTATCTGGCAGTAAGCAAGTCAGGTTCTAATGAATCCACATTGATATCATTAGATATGGATGAAACGTTTTCTTTTTCAGTTGATGATTTTCAGCCATCAGCTACCACTTCTTGGGCCAATTACATAATGGGCGTAGTAGCGGAGATTCAAAAAACAGGTTTATTGGCAGAGGGATTTCAGATGGTATTTTCTGGGGATGTACCTCGTGGTTCAGGCATGTCATCATCTGCCGCATTGGAGTGTGGGACCTGTTTTGCCCTTAATGAACTTTTTGAGCTAAATATCTCCAAGTTGGAAATGCTGAAAATGGCGCAAAAAGCAGAACACAACTATGTCGGTGTGATGTGCGGTATCATGGATCAGTTTGCGAGTATGATGGGCTCTGAAGATCACGCATTAAAGCTGGATTGTCAGTCACTGGATTTTGAACATTTCCCTATCGAACTGTCCGAACATATCATCGTGCTCTGCAATAGTAATGTGTCTCATAATCTTGCTGATTCTGAGTACAATATTCGAAGACAGCAATGTGAAGAAGGAGTCGCTATTTTAAAGAAGAGCTATAATGCCGTTTCGTCCTTAAGAGATGTCACTTTGGAGCAGTTAAATGCCCACAAGCAGGAACTGTCTGATGTAGTATACAAACGCTGTAAATATGTCATAGAAGAAAACGAACGCGTGGTGCGAATGACTCAGGCTTTGTCAGACGCTGATTTTCCCACAGTTGGTGAGATACTGAAAGTAGCTCAGGAAGGCATGCGGGAAGAATATGAAATCTCCTGTCCGGAAATTGATTTTATGGCTGGTTTTGCCAATAGTAGGCAAGACGTACTTGGAGCGCGAATGATGGGCGGAGGTTTTGGAGGTTGCACCATTAATTTGGTGAATAGAGGCAGTGAGGACCTATTCATCTCTGAACTCAATTCAGCATATCAGAAAAAATTCAACAAAGAAATCACACCGATCAAGGTGAAGATTTCTGATGGAGTCAAAAGAATCCAGGCATGAGTCTAAACATTGAAAAGCCACATAAGCGGTACAATATCCTAACAGACGAATGGGTGTTGGTGTCACCGCATCGTACCAAGAGGCCATGGCAGGGCAAGACGGAAGAAGTAGAAGAAGCTAAAAGACCTAGCTATGAAGCGAAATGCTATCTGTGTCCGGGTAATGAGCGCATGGGTGGTGCTAACAATCCTCAGTACGAAGCTACCTACGTATTTAACAATGATTTTGCGGCTTTGATGGAAGATCAGGGAGTTGCTGAGCATCAGGATGGTCTATTGAGGTCTTTAGAAGAGCGAGGGACTTCCAGAGTAATCTGCTTTTCACCAGACCATTCCCTCACTATGCCCGAAATGGAAATCAACGACCTGACCAAAGTAGTTCGAGTTTGGAAAGAACAGTTCGCGGAGTTGGAAGCGATAGACTACATTGGTAACGTGCAGATTTTTGAGAACAAAGGCCCGATAATGGGATGTAGCAACCCACATCCTCATGGCCAGATTTGGGCTCAGAGCAGCGTTCCCAATGAGATTGCCAAACGCACAAAAACACAACAGGATTATTTTGATAAAACAGGCGTTTCCTTGCTTGGTGATTACCTGAAGCAAGAAATCCAGAGTGCTGAACGCATCATTTGTGAAAACGAGCATTTTGTTTGCCTTGTTCCGTTCTGGGCCGTATGGCCATATGAGACCATGATTATTCCTCGAAGACACTTTCAGGCGGTTACTGACATGACGAATGAAGAGGAAGCGGCATTTGCATCCATTCTTTCACAAATCACCATCAAATACGATAATTTATTTAAGTCGTCGTTTCCATATTCTGCCGGAATGCAGCAGCGACCGACAGATGGAAATTCATACAAGGGTTGGCATTTTCATTATTCGTTTTACCCACCTTTATTGCGATCGGCGACTGTTAAGAAATTCATGGTGGGCTATGAAATGTTTGCCAATCCGCAACGGGACATTACAGCAGAAATGGCAGCCAATACGCTACGTTCATTATCACAAACGCATTATAAAAAAGCACAATGAAAAAAGTACTTGTAACTGGAGGCGCAGGATACATTGGTTCACATACGGTAAGATTACTGGTAACCAAAGGATATCAGGTGGTTGTGTTGGATAATCTGGTTTACGGACATGAAGAAGCGGTTGTGGATGATGAGGTGATACTTGTCAAAGGCGACCTGGGAGATGAGCCGTTATTAAACGAACTGTTTAAAACGCATCAATTTGAGGCAGTGCTCCATTTTGCAGCTTATGCTTACGTGGGGGAGTCGGTTAGTCACCCGCACAAGTACTACGTAAACAATGTAGCCAAACCATTGACCCTTTTGAAGACGATGGTTGATCATGGCTGCTTGAAATTCATCTTCTCCAGCACATGCGCGACATACGGGAATCCGGAGTACATGCCACTGGACGAAAAGCATCCGCAAAATCCAGTGAGTCCTTATGGTAAGAGTAAGTTTTTGTTGGAGCAAATCATAAAGGATTATGAAACGGCCTATGGGTTGAGATATGTCTTTTTAAGGTATTTCAATGCGTCTGGAGCTTCGGAAGATGGTAAGATTGGTGAGGATCACGATCCGGAAACACATTTGATTCCATTGATTCTGGACGCCATCAACGGTGATCGACCAGCCATAAAAGTCTTTGGGACGGATTACGATACGCCAGACGGAACGGCCATTCGGGATTACATCCATGTAAATGATCTTGGTGACGCCCACATCAAAGCATTGGAGTATCTGGACAAGGGCAAAGAGAGCATTGCTTGTAACCTGGGAACAGGGGTTGGTTATTCTGTGAAAGAAGTAATCGATGCAGCATCCGAGGTAACTGGCAAAGAAGTACCTGCTGAATACGAAGGTAGAAGGGCAGGAGATGCGACCAAATTAATCGCTGATGCCAGTCTTGCCTTAGATCAGCTGGGGTGGGATCCGAAGTATAAAGATGTCAAGTCAATAATTGAAACAGCCTGGGCATGGAAGTCTGGAGATAGAAAAGGAAAATATTAAGGGTTAGATTTGCCGTAATGTTTGATTATCCTACCATACGAAAAGCTTTTCAGGCTACCAGAGGTGGCCAGAACATAGATCTTTACTTACTTCAAAATGCCAATGGCATAAAAGTAACCATCACCAATTATGGTGGCAGGATTGTTCATTTAATGGTCCCTGATAAGAAGGGACAGCTCACAGATGTGAATCTGGGGCATGAATCGCTCGAAGCATATGAGCGCACTACGCAGGAGTACTTCGGAGCAATCATTGGTCGATTTGGGAATCGGATAGCCAATGGAAGGTTCGCTATAGGCAGAGAACTGTTTTCACTGGCAAAAAACAATGGACCTAACAACCTCCATGGAGGAGTAAATGGTTTTCATAAACAAGTCTGGACTGTAAATGAGTCGAATGAGCATCAATTAATACTGAGTTACTTGTCGCCGGATGGAGAGGAGGGTTTCCCTGGTAACTTGCAAGTGGAGGTGAGTTACAAACTTACTGACGATAATGAGTTAGTGATGGACTACAGAGCCACTGCAGATCGAACCACTGCCGTGAACTTAACCAACCACGCATTCTTTAACTTGAATGGTGAAGGTAGCGGTACCATTCTCAATCACATGCTGGAGATCAATGCTTCCGCCTATACACCGGTCAATCAACATCAGATACCAACGGGTAAGATCGAGAAGGTAGTAGATAGTCCATTTGATTTTAGAAACGCCAAAAGAATTGGCGAGCACATCGATCAGGACCATCAGCAACTTGTTTTTGGCTTTGGGTATGATCACAACTATACACTAGATAGTTACGCACTGGATAAGCGACTAACAGAAGGTCCTCGTTTTGCAGCACGAGCGGTTGGAGATCTATCAGGAATTCAATTGGAAGTATTGACTACAGAGCCTGGAATGCAGTTCTACACAGGAAATTTTCTTGATGGAGCAGAAACAGGCAAATCAGGAAATCCATACAACAAGCGTGACGCCTTTTGTCTGGAGACCCAACATTATCCGGATTCTCCAAATCAGCATACATATCCTTTAACCATTTTATATCCTGATGAGGAGTATAGGACTTCTACAATATATCAATTTAAATAACCGGCCCTAGAGAAGTTTCGAAGCGGAACAATTCAAATTCTTGACGACCATGTATTGTTTTATCAAAAACAACACTAAAGGTTCTGTTATTTATAAACGTTATCGATACGTATAATAAGATCAATAAACTTTGCTAGATTTATGGTTTATATCAATTTAGGTGCTTGAAATCACCTCATTTTATTGATTTCTTAATCTAGTGGGTAAAAAAGGTAAAATACGATCATTAAATCAGGATGCTGACTTCAAGGCATGGTTTGAAGAAGTGTATGAAATGCACTTTGAACGATTGTATCGTTATGCTTTCTCCATTACCAAACAGCAGCAAGCAGCAGAGGATGTGGTTTCAGAAGTGTTTTTGAACATTTGGAACCGTAAGCCTGACTATAAAACAATCCAGGAGCTTGGATCTTACTTGCATGTTTCTGTGAAACATTTGGCCATTCGTCAAGCTTCAAAAGATCCGGGAAAGTTTTCCTATTCTACCTACGACGAGTCGCTACAGATTTCGGATGCTATTGACCCTGAAAATATTCTTCTTGGAGAAGAGTTGCAAGAGCTCATCCAACAAGTAATTGATGGACTTTCACCACATAGTAAAATCGTTTTTGAGCTGGCTAAGCAAAAGGGCTATACCTATCAGGAAATAGCGGAAGAGATGGGGATCTCTAAAAAGACAGTTGAAAGCCATATGTACATTGTGCTAAAGAAAATGAAAGAAGCACTTGGAGTTCATTTTGCTGACAGTGGAGTCAAATACCCGTATTTTACCAATATTGGTGCTGTTGCTGGCTTAATAGCTTCTACTATCGTTGACCTGTCCTAGTCAGGACCTGGTAAATTCACATTATTTTAGTCTTTTTATTGAATAGTTACACGGTATAACTGTCTTTTTGTTGGATATATTGTATTAATGATAAATTCACTAAGGGTTTTAAGGGTGCACTGCCTCTTTATAGTGTAGCAC
>JAMWZA010000139.1 GCA_024305105.1 Marinoscillum sp. | reverse complement strand
AGGGGTAGTTTTTGAATTCAGTGAAAAACCTTTTCTTATTTCGGTTAAATACACTTTTTAATTATGATTAAAATTTAGTCGTATGCTACTAATTATTTATCATATGTTAAAGGATTTGACCACAGACTGAAGTTCCTTCGTTAGGAAAAAAGAAACGTATGGACTACCAGAATCACATTACTGTCGTCAACCCACAGGCAAAGTTCAAAGAAGTAAAACTCATCGAGCCTAGTGAACACCATTTTCTGATTATGGCCGCTGAAGTGGATAACAGAACTTTTCCCTTTCCTATCGGGAGCAGCAAGAAGAAAAAGAGGCTGCTGCACACCGCTAAAGAACTATGCCGTGAATTGGTGCAACTCGACGAGGTAGTTGATGCGGCTGTTTTTAAAGCCCGATTAATTCCACCAGGGCGAGGACAGTACATAAAAGAGCACGCAGAGGAAGTACATATTGCTAACTATGACGTGGTGGTTTTAATTGAGCAGAACTCTCTATTGCAAAATACCCAATTGAATAAAAAGATAGAGGCCCTTAAAACGCAAATGAAAGAGGTTTCCAAACATACCTACTTTCAGGAAGCAACCAATCTCAAACGAATAGGGCCAGTAGATCATTCGAAACAAGGGGTGTTTCTATTTAACTTCTTCTATGGTGACCAACTCAACCAAACCATCGGAGTCTGGCATTTTACAGCTGGATGGTTTATGCAGGAAACCAACCTTGATAACTCCACAGTGCTACTCCCCAACGATCAGGAGGCTTCCGATTACACCATCATCAATCACTGTAGGTGGAACAGCATGAAAGACATACTGCCCGCGCTAATTTTCAAAGGAAGCTTCAAAAGCTATGTGCTGGATAACTTTTATGCCAATAAGGTGGGAGCCATGCCCATTCTGTATGAACTAGCTTGAAACTGAACTACTAATATTCAGTGTTCAAAGGATCGACTAAAGGCCCTAAAATCACTTAACGGATTTCTGGTCATGTTTGAAAACTCAGAGGCAATGGCAAACTAACCCACTTGATGGTCTACTGGAACCTTGATTTTAAATGTAGCTCCTTTACCGAGTGTTGACTCCAGGGTGATTTCACCTTCCAGTTTCTCAACGGATTCCTTCACAGTAAAAAGTCCCAGTCCGGAACCTCCAGGTGTATTGGATGCCTGATAAAACATGTCAAATATTTTTCCCTGATGTTCTGGATCGATGCCTTCTCCATTGTCCTTCACACTCAAGTGAAACCAACCTCCCGCTACATGTCCCGACACTTTGATGTATCTCTTGCTCTTAGATTTATCGTGGTAACGGATAGAATTGGTAATCAGGTTATTGAGAATACCTATAATCCTCCGTTTGTCTGTTTCTACGATAAGTCCTTTGGGTACATCCAATTCCAAATCAATCCCCTGTGCTTCGGAAGCATGACGCATCAATTCCCAAATGGTTTGAACGGTTTCTGAAACAAGAAATTCTTCCTTTTTCACTTCAAAGTTCCTATTTCGTGCTTGCTCTGTTGCACCCTCGATCAGGTCCCAAAGTTTTTTAAAATTCCCTCGTATGGTTTGTAGGTACTCGTCGAAATCAGATCGATCGGTTATAGGCAGGTGAATTAGTCTTAACATGGAATGAATAGGACCCTTCAAATCATGCGTGATGGTATAAGCATATTTATCCAGCTCGTTGTTGAGGCGCTGCAATTCCTCATTGTTTTTGGTCCGCTCGGCAATAGTATCCTCAAGATACCCGATCAATAACCTGAGCGTCATGAGAACACCCACCACACATATGACAAAATCTATAATCTTGTTCACTTTTAAAGTGGCTTCATCATATGCTCGTATAGGCAAGAGTGAAAAATCAACGAACGTATCTATGGTATACAATGCAAAGGTGAGGCCCAATAAGGTGAAAAGCCTCAACCTTTTACCATGCCCGAGTAATACGTACTCCACTACAATGATGGACATATAAAAGATGGCCGACATGGAATCCTCCGGAATGCTAGACATGACGATGTACACAAAAAAATTGAGAGCAAACAGTAACACCATGCGTCCAGAATCATGCTTTCCAATCCTCAACAGGTAAAAGGCATAGCCGAATATCAGCACAAAAGGTGTATAAACGAAGAGGCTCTCTGAATAGCCCAGGTAGATGTCATAAACCAAAAAAAACAGGGATGCCAGCGTGATGACAATTATCGTTCTTGCCGAAAAAAGAATCCGCGAACGCTCAATCTCAGAGGAAACTATGCCGTTGGCCAAGAAGACTTTCTGGAACCGGTTTTTACTTAACATGCTGTAATGTTATCAAAATACGACTTGTTTTTATGCTAAGATTTCGACTAACCTCAGGATTTGACAATTGATAATTTGCTCGTATTTACCTCAGTTCGGTTATTGGAAATTTAAAAACTAGTCCTAAATCACCCTAAAACTGTCATTTCGATCCAGACGGCTATCGAGGAGAGAAATCTTACTTTTATAAGACGTAGGTCGGTAAATCAATAACATTCCAATAATTAGAATGACACCTCCTTTTCATTACTATATGACCGGGTCCTAGACCGGGTAACGTAGACCGGGTCACTTTGACAGTTTTAGGGTAGTTTTGAATCGACCTCAGGTTTATTACTAATTGTGTTTCCCTCTGGCTGGAACAGCTTGGAATTGTTCACCAAGATCTTTTTCCGGATGAGGAAGGTTAATTGAAAGGCCGTAATTCCTAAATTACATCAATCATGAAACGCACTGCAGAAACCACCTTAGCCATCTTTTTTTCTCTGATCATCATTTTCCACTTACTGGTCATTACGTCTGTTATTCCTTCAGATATAGTTTGGGGCAGTCGATTGAGCAGTCAAGATCAGTTGATCCTTTTCGAATCTATCTCCATCGTTTTGAATGTCGTTTTTCTCATCGTGATATTCATACGAATGGGGGTCTTGAAAATGAATATTTCCAAAAAATTGATCAACGGATTCCTGTGGGCCATGATGGTGCTATTCCTTTTGAATACCTTGGGTAACCTGGCCTCCGAGAGCTCATTCGAAAAGCTGGCGTTCACACCCGTGACACTCATCCTATCCATCTGTTTACTGATCTCTTTGCTGGCAAAAAAGGTAGACGGATGAGTTCCTTCTCCAACACAACCCAATGGGAAGTTTCACTACACCGTCTGGAAAACATTAGACAGAGCAGATTGAGTAACTTGAGGTAATTATAACTGAACTTTAAACCTACCCTCTCAACCCCAGCTCCAATCGCTCATTCAAAAACTCCACTTCTTCCCTTGAAAGTTTCGATGAGCGTTTCTTAATGGTCGCATTGACTTTGGCCAGATCTTCATAGTGAAAGGCTTCAAAGCCATACTCTTCCGTTTTGAGCACATAGTCGTAAGGTCCGCGCTGGGAGACCAGTTTCACAAAAATCGGAGAAGTTTCCACCACCAAAAAAAGCAACATAATAAACCAGTGTGCCATAGCAATGGCCGAGCTTTTGCTTGTCAGCCGGTCCAGTGCTTCCATTCTGGAGGCCAGTCCGGTTAGTTGACTTTCTTCCAGTGCTACCAGTTCCTCATTTTGTCGGACGTTTAAGTCCTGCAAGGCTTGCTCCTTTTCTTCAATAATAGGCGTATTGGCTGCTATCAGTTCGTTTAGCTCCGCTTCTACCCGGTCGGCATCCGCTTTCTTGATCTGATAGATCGGCCCGGGATTTCTAAGACCTGTTCCGCCAGTACCATCAGCTTCCTTTCGGGCGATTTCCCGAAGCTCATCACGCCTTTCAGATTTGGTGTCAATTTCGTTTTTAAGTAATTGGATTTCGGAATTCAGACGCTCCCTGGATTCAGCGAACCGTGCCTGTACCACACGTTCCTTTAGCGCCAGATCTTCCTGAATCATGGAAGTGATCTCGCCATTGACCTCTTTTTCGAAGATCTTCAGTTCCAAAGGTTTTGCTATCACGATGGAAATAACCACCGCCAGCACCAATCGGGGCAATACCTGCAAAAACTCCTGCTGAGCGTCACCGTTCTTGCGCATGCTGGATACGATGAACCGGTCGAGATTGAAAATCATCAGTCCCCAGATAACTCCAAAGAATGCCGCAATCCAGTAATTATCAAAGACCGTATAAAGCGCATAGCCGCCAGCTAGCGCAGCGAAGATTCCGGTGAAGAACACCGTCGCTCCGATCCCAACATATTTGCTGGATTCTGAAGGTGTGTTAGACAAGATTTCGCGATTGGCACCGGAGCATACCCAAAAAAATTCTTTTAACCAGTTCATGAACCTTTGAACGAGGAGTAAAGAAAGAGGTTCTGGCTTCCTGAAAGGTAATGGCTCAAAATTTAAACACCCTACCTATTCCGAATATCAGTTTTTCTAGCGTAATTGGTAGCTAAAATTCTTGCTGTAAATGAAAACACTAATCACCTTCTTGCTATTTGGACTTGTTGGAAATCTGGCCACTGCTCAATACTCACAGTACTTCATGCCCCCCATTGATGATGACTTGATAAGCACAGCACGTGACGTCTATGTGGTGACTAATGCCGGTGATACGGTAAGAGGTCGCGTCAATTCCTCCACCGCGATTAATGGGCAAATACGGGCTTTGACCATAAAACGAGCTGACAAAGCCAAGTTCAAATACAAGGCGGCAGATATTCAGGTTTTCGCTATTCGTGCTACACAGTTTATGAATATGACCAGCGCAATGTCGGTTCCCAATATCTTGAGAGCCAGTGAAACGGATTATGACAAAATCATGAAGCGCGAATGGATCATCTTCGATCAGGCGCTTCTCCCAAACAAAGACAAATATGCCTTGATGCAACTGTTGAATCCAGATTTTTCCAGTAAGATCAAGGTATACGTCAACCCAAATGCCAATGAAAGCGGAATGTTATCTATTGGCAATACAGCCATCACCGGTGGTGAAGACACGTCATACTTCGTGGTAACGGAGGGTAAAAAGTCTGAAATCTATAAGAAGCGTAAGTACGATGATGAGGCATTGACCAGACTATTCAAAGACTGTGAGGCTTTCGCCAATGAGTATGCAGGTGAGAAGTTCAAATGGAAAGACTTTTCTGAACATGTACTCGTTTATGATCAGCTTTGTGAATAGCCAAGGGTCTGTGGTTTATGGGATAAACTGCTGAACATATCGCCTCAAATCAATTTCATGGTTTCATGATCGTCATATCATCTCCTTCCCTCTATAGATATTCGCACGTCGTTAGGAGTAACGAATAGTGGTTTATTAAAGGAAGGAGATAATTTTTATTTGTTTGATTTTGGTTTAATCAGTAATTTCATCACATCCACTTTTAACTCTCCAAGACACTAAACTTCGGTGTTCATAGAACTGATAATCACTCACACAGGAATCAGAAAATTGAACGCTCTTTTCTTTTAATAATCCGGGTAAATCGCCCTGATGAAGGATACCTCCGATCTTTAGACAAGTTGTTGAAAACAAGTGCCACCACTAGTAAAACCAATACCCCGCATAATACAGGTGAAAGAATAAACCACCATCCCAGGGCTTTGATTTGATCCGACCCAATTACAGCAATCAATGCAGTAGCTCCCCCAGGCGGATGCAGGGTCCTAGAAATTTGCATTACAAGAATAGCTAATGAAACGGCAAGGGACGCAGCGAGCAGGGGATGATGTCCCAAAAGGAGGTTAACTGCCACTCCTATGAACGCCGATAGCACATGACCACCGATGAGATTTCGTGGCTGAGCGAGCGGACTTTGTATGGCCCCAAAAATCAAAACGCTGGATGCCCCAAAGGAACCTATGAGCAGCAGGGAATCGTAAGTAGAAAATAGATAGTGCTGTATCAACCCAACCAAACCGATCCCACAAAAAGAACCCAGAAAAGTCCACAAGAGCTCAGGTTGATTAATTAGTGTTTCACGATAAAGTATGTATCGAACTATTCGAAAGTTTCGTTCTATTCTTTGTTTCATAAACAGCGTATAAAGCCGGCAAAAGTAAAAGATGACTGCACGCCTCCATGGCTGCTATTGTTGAGAATATTTGGCTGGTTTGTTGAATTTTCTTCAAGCCAAACAATTCAGGGGATTCTCTACTTTTGCCCCATGGAACTAAAGCATCTCAGGTTAATCAAAACCATTGCCGACCAGGGCAATATTGCTAACGCCAGGGACAAGCTCTTCCTGACCACATCAGCCATCAGTCATCAACTGCGTTCACTGGAGATGGAGCTTGGATTCAAAATATTCAAAAGGGAACGGGTAGAGTGGAGACTCACAGAGCCCGGAACAGAATTGTATGTGCTCGCTACCAATGTATTAAGCTCTGTAGACGAAAAGCTACAACAAATCAAAAACAATAACGAAAATCCCGGCGGAAAAATTAGAGTCAGCAGCGAGTGCTACACATTTTACCTGCTGTTCCCCTCCTTTCTAGAACGTATGTCTGCCCTCTATCCACAAATAGACATCCAATTACTTTACAACACGACCCACCATCCATTGGAAAACCTGCTCAACTATGAAGTAGATGTAGCTGTAGTCACAACCAGACCTGCACAGGAGCACCTCAACACTACACTCATCCTCAAAGATGAGCTAAAGGCGGTGATTCATCGGGAAAACCCACTGGCCACCCACAAATACCTGGAAGCCAAACACTTTGCCAACGAGCATTTAATCATTCACTCCTACCCGATCGAAACCGTCACTATTTACGAAAAGTACCTTAAACCCAACAATATCTCTCCTTTCCGTATATCGGCCATCCCACTCACCGAACTATCGTTGGAAATGGTGCGCACCAACCGCGGAATCACCTGCATGCCGGAGTGGATGCTAAAGCCCTTTTCTTATCAAAAAGATCTGGTTTTCAAACAGATAGGAAAAAACCGCTTAAAGAGAAATCTATATATAGTCATGCGAAACGAAGATTTGAGCAAGAGGCATTTCGTAGATTTTAAGAGCAACTTCGAAGAAACCATTCGAAATGACTTTGCATATGCATTGCAGTAATTTCACATAAGGGAAAATAGAACGCGAAGGCTCTAACCACCGTGGAATCCTACTCTTTCAGCCATTATCTACAAAACTCATTAGGGGTGTTAATAAACCAGATCTTCCTACTTCTCGTATCTCTAAAGTGAACATATGAGTTTCTAATGATTTTCAAGGCCCTCCATACTTTCAAAACACATCATTTTTTCACAATCCCAGCACTAGCCATATTACTCCTGGCCGTAGGACGTGATATCCATTTCTCCGTTACCAATCAATCGAGCTTTTACATTTCGGAATCCCTCTTGTTCAACACATTCTGGCTGTTGTTCATCCCTGTAGCATTTTTCAGAAATACACTTATTCAAAAATTACCTTTCCAGATTGAGGTAGTGAATACGGTACTGTTAACCATCTTTCACCTGTTGGTCTTTTCTATGGTGGTTTTTTCAGTTTCAGCGCTATTCATGTACCACACCTTTGACTTTGTATGGGTTTTTTCTGAAAGCCTGAGCGATCACTGGTTTACCTGTGTGCTGATCTATGGCCTACTACAGTTTCTGGATTTGAAAAAAAAGCCAAAGGCAGAACCTGAGATTCAGCTCCGCAGAATTAGAGTGAATCACCTGAACCAGAACATCCTCCTATCAACTACCGAGATTCAATACATCAAAACGGAACGTCCGTACATAGCACTAGTCACTCAGGATCACACCTACCTTCACAGCCAAACACTGAATGGATTCTTATCGACCAACCCAGCTGGAAACTTCATTCAAGTCCACAAGAGTACAGTCATCAACACAGACTACATTCACGCCTATGTTTCCCGAAAAAATGGTGATTATGACATTACAATGAAGAATGCAGCTGTGGTACGTGCCAGCAGAAACTACAACAAACACTTCAAAACCTTTATTCAATCTCAGGATAGCCAATAAATCACTCAGCTTGGCTTAATGAGTCAGTCTGAGCCAACCTGCAGGATACAGAGACCCGTACTAATTGATCATGAGACAATCAATAATTATAGCACTCCTTATCACATCGATCTGGTCGTGCGCACAAAAGAAATCCGTAATCCCCAGTCTGGTCGGTGGACCGTGTGAAGGCTGCGAGGCAGTACTAGAATACAGCAACCCATTAAATGATGTAGACACGCTACCTGGATTTGCAGAAAGTGGACCTAAAATGAAAATCGAAGGAACGGTGTACCAACTAGATGGAAAAACGCCTGCCAAAGATGTGATCATTTACCTCTATCACACCAATCAGCAAGGATACTATGAAGCGAAGAAAGACGCTCAGGGTTGGGGAAAACGACACGGTTGCATCAGGAGCTGGGTGAAGACAAATGAGAAAGGTCACTACACCTACTACACCTTAAAACCTGCTCCCTACCCAAATCGCATAGACCCAACGCACATTCACTACACCATTCTGGAGCCTGATGGCAAGTACTACTACATCTCCAGTGTGGAATTTAGAGACGATCCGCGATTAAAAAACACTGCGCAAAACCCAGCCAAAGCAAGAGGTGGAAATGGGATCATTGAACTTGTTAACAGTGGAGGTTTACTGATTGGAACCAGGGACATTGTTCTTGGTAAAAATGTGCCGGGATATGAAAAGTGACAACTATATCTAGCAAGGACAAATGGCTAAAGCAAATTTTCCAATTCCAACTCATAATCATGCTGCAGATCGGCGTGGAGGGCTTTGATCGACTTACGGATCACCTGGACTTGTCGCAGGTAAAGATTCTTCAGAGGAATGCTCCTGTTGACAAATCCCGACTCCTGTAACTCCGCACAGTAATGCAAAAGCAACTCTACTTCCGTGCGCTTCTGCTTGGAGTAGCGAATGTATTTTTTGGTATTTCTCAGAACCTTTCGAGCGCTCTTTTTCACATAGTAGACACTCGAAGTATTCATATCCATAAAGTCTTCGGTAATTTCAGCTTTCACTCCTGAAATATAGCTCTCCTCATCATGTGCTTCGAAAAGTAAATAGGTTAGCAGCTCTTTTACATCTTTTTTAAACTTGGCCATACCCAGGCATAGCTCGATCAGTTCTTCCTTTTCCTTGTGCTTAAGTTCGTCTTTGAGTTGCTTTACAGTCGCTGTGATCATGTTACTAAACTAGACATATTGTCTGCCACACTGTAACGTATAGATACTTTTTGATTCAAAAAATTCGCACTCATGGTAGGTACATGATAAGTGTTTTTATATCTTATGACAAAAGTTATCCGTACGGATTATCGATGGATATACATTTGCCTCGAATTCAAAAAAAAGCACTTACTGATTGCTTGAATTCACTCAAACCAACATATAAACAGTGCTCAACGTCATGAATAATTCCATTTACATCAATCCCACTGAGGCGTATTGCGGTAAGTCTTTGATTACCCTGGGACTCATCGAACATTTGCTGAGGTCCACACAAAAAGTCGGCATCTTTCGACCAATAATTAAAAGTAGACCCGGCGAAAAAAGAGACCGGGACATTAACCTTTTCCTGACCCACTTCAACATCAATATAGACTACAAGGAAACCTATGGTTACACTACGGACGAACTCCAAAGCCTGGAAGCTAAAGGTAAGCACAATGACATACTCGACGGAATCATTAGCAAATACAAAAACCTGGAGGACAAATTCGACTTCATTGTTATCGAAGGTTCGGATTTTGAAGGGAAAAACTCAATATACGAGTACAACTTAAACCTGGAAATAGCCAAAAACCTGGGTAGCCCGGTGATTGTTGTGGGTAAAGCGGATAAAAACCTTTCAATAGAGGAACAAGTATATAACATCACCCAGTCCGTAGACAACTTTATCAGTCACGGTTGCACAGTGGTAAAAATCATTGTAAACCTGGTTCCCGATGAAATTCAAAAAGAGCTCAAAAAAGAGCTTAAATCCAATTTACCCAAAGACCTTCAAAACATTGATTTTCTTCCAGATGATCATGTGCTCAGCAGCCCGAGCATTGCCGAAGTAGCCGAAGCTTTGGATGCCAAAATACTCTACGGTAAAGATCAGCTCAATCGACTGGCTTACTATTACACCATAGCGGCTATGCAGCCGCACAATTTCCTACAACGGATGAAGGAAAATTCTTTGGTGATCACACCAGGTGATCGTGGAGACATTGTCATGACTACTTTACAGGCGCATCAGTCCAGCAATTATCCTTCACTAGCGGGTATTGTCTTATCAGCAGGATACGAGTTGGAGGAAGCCTACCACAAACTGCTGGAAGGTCTCCATGACATTGTGCCTATTTTGTCTGTCAAGACCAACACTTTTGATACGGCCAACAAAGTCGCTAACATCAGGTCTTACCTAAAGCCTACCAGCCATCGAAAAATCTCACTCGCCAAGCAACACTTTGATCATCATGTGGCCATGAGTGAGCTGATAGAAAAACTAAAGGTCATGGCTCCTAGCAGCGTACTGACCCCAAAAATGTTTGAATACAGGCTGTTTAAAAAAGCAAAATCAGACAAAAAACGAATCGTCTTACCAGAAGGTAAAGACGAACGTATCCTCAAAGCTGCTGAAATTCTGGCATCCCGAGAGTTGGTAGACCTGATCATTCTAGGTAACGTGGAGCAGATCCAAAAAGACATCACCCGTCTGGGTATAAACTTGGATCCTGAAAGAATTCAAATCATCGATCCGGTGCACCACCCAAGGTTTTCTGACTATGTGGTGGAGCTGTATGAAAAACGTAAACACAAAGGTGTGAACACAGACATGGCAAAAGATTTGCTGTCTGATGCGACCTATTTCGGGACAATGATGGTACATATGGGAGATGCTGATGGCATGGTTTCCGGAGCGATCAATACCACACAGCACACGATTCGCCCAGCACTTCAACTCATCAAAACCAAACCGGGATACAGCACGGTATCGTCTGTCTTTTTCATGTGTTTGGAAGATCGCGTATTGGTATATGGAGACTGTGCCGTAAATCCAAACCCAACATCAGAACAGCTTGCTGAAATTGCCCTCTCTTCAGCAGAGACAGCCACTGCTTTTGGTATAGACCCAAAAGTAGCCATGCTCTCTTACTCTTCCGGAGCTTCAGGAAAAGGCGAAGAAGTGGAAAAAGTTCGGGCAGCGACTGAATTGGCGAAAGGCAAAAATTCCTCACTCAAACTCGAAGGACCTATCCAATACGATGCAGCAGTAGATAAAGAGGTCGGGCAGAAAAAAATGCCGGGCTCTGAAGTAGCTGGTCAGGCTAGTGTTTTGATCTTTCCAGACCTCAACACAGGGAACAACACCTACAAGGCTGTGCAACGTGAGACAGGCGCCATTGCCATCGGGCCGGTACTCCAGGGACTCAATAAACCGGTCAATGACCTGAGTCGTGGATGCACTGTAACCGACATTGTCAACACAGTCGTCATCACAGCCATTCAAGCGCAATAAGCTCAACAGCTTGTATAAATGGTGAAAAATCCAGTTGAGAGATAATTTCAACATCTGTTGTTCTTTTTATAACTAACCAGAGCGTTCCATAACACTAGAAGAAATGAAAATATTAGTAATCAATACCGGTAGCTCATCCATCAAATATGTGCTATTCGAAATGACCAACCACCAGGTTCTGGCAAAAGGTCTGGTCGACCGAATTGGGGAAGCCAACTCATCCCTGACCAATTCCACATTCATCCCTGAGGTGAACAAGACACGGTTAGAGACCAGCATTCCGAATCACTCGGAGGGATTAGAGCTGGTGGTCAAAACACTAACTGATCCACAAACAGGTATCATCAAAGACACCAACGAAATCATGGCTGTGGGCCATCGCGTTGTTCATGGAGGCGAGCGCTTTAGCGAACCCGTCGAAATCGATAAGGACGTCAAGGCTAAAATCAAAGAACTCATCGCTCTGGCGCCATTGCACAACCCATCCAATCTGGAAGGAATCAATGTCGCGGAGAAATTCTTTCCTAACGCCAAACAAATTGCTGTTTTTGATACGGCATTTCATCAAAGCATGCCGGCAAAATCCTTTCGCTATCCGATACCCAACAGACTCTATACTGAAGAGAAAATCAGAGTTTATGGAATGCATGGGACCTCTCATTCGTATGTCAGCATGCAATTGATTTCCGAACTTGACAAACCAGCAAAAGAAACCTCCGTCATTTCCATTCACCTGGGTAACGGGTGCAGTATGGCTGCCGTGAAAGGAGGTCAGTGCATTGATACGTCCATGGGACTCAGTCCGCTGGCGGGACTGATGATGGGAACCCGATCTGGAGATTTGGATCCGGCTGTTCCATTCTACCTGGGAACAACAGTGGGCATGAGTCTCCCGGATATTGACAAAATGCTGAACAAAGAGAGTGGGCTGAAAGGCATCGCTGGAAGCAATGACATGCGGGATGTTTTAGAAAAACGTGCAGCGGGTGATGAAAATGCCACTTTGGCCATAGACATGTATGTGCAGCGAATCAAAAAATACATTGGCGCCTATGCGGCGGAGCTGGGCGCATTAGATGCGATCGCTTTCACTGCCGGTATTGGGGAAAACAGCGCACAACTTCGTGAACTCGTCTGCGAAGGCATGCGAGTACTCGGACTTGAACTTGACCTTGAAAAGAACAAGCAGCCCGGACCTGGGAACCAGTGCATCAGTACAGAAAACAGTGTGGCACAAATCTGGGTGATCCCAACCAATGAGGAACTGGAAATCGCTATACAATCTGAGCGAGTGATTTCAACATAGTATCTTCTGCAAAATATCACAGTTCGATTGCAATGTTGCCATCTAATACTCTGAACGTATTGGCAATCGCTCCTTGCCATCAGCTCCCGCTACTATACAGATTGGAATCCTATAGAACACATATGATCCACCCTTTTGAGACAATAACACCGCTCATTGAGGCTTGCACAATCGGTTGTTTTTTATAAGTTTATCCTTATCTAAACTCCCTAAAATGATCAAACAACCTCCAGGACCTACAATCCTATTAATCCTATTCGTATCATGTGGCTATTTAAGCTTTAGTCAGCCTCTCAGTCCTGTACACAATTTAAGGGACAATGGCGCCAAAGGAGATAGTCAAACAAATGATCAGGTAGCCATCCAAAAGGCTATCAACGAATGTGCGAAAACCGGTGGTGTGGTATTATTGGAGAATGGCAGCTTCCTTAGTGGACAGCTCATGCTTGCGAGCAACATGACACTACATATCGATTCCACTGCGACATTGTTGGGCATACAGTCGGACTGGGAAACAGCCTATCCCCATCACATCATCGACGTAAAATTTCTTAACCGAATGGAGCAGGATTGCCAACGAAGGCAAGCCATATTTGGCAAACAGTTGGTGAAGCACTTGATGCATTTCATTGGCTGTGATCGTCATAGGCTTAATGTTGTTTAAACTGAAAGATAAAAACTTGACTATTCAGGGCGCTGATTATTCTTTGTTACTTTTGAAATTGAACAATGCATCAATAAAATCTAATAATGAGATTAATTATCGCCATATATTTTGTCTCAATTTCGACAATTCTATTTAGCCAGGTTGATGTCGAAATTGGAAAGCATCACTCCGGAGAAGTAATAATTGCACAAAAAATTCAATTTGGAAGTCACGTTGTTGATCTTGACTATGACTCCACCTCAGATAACTTAATCATCCAGTTAAGAGAAGTAAGGGGAAAAAAAGAAGTGTTCAAAAACACTGGAGAACTGGTTGTTATAGAAGCCTCAACTCTTAGAAGAAAATGGTCCAGACCAATTAACTACTTAAACGAATCAATTGTAATCTCTCCAGAACACTTACTGTTCAGACAAGCAGATAAATCTCAATACTTGGATTTCAATACAGGCCAGATTCTTTGGGAATCCGAAACACTCATTCATTCCATTAATTCAGAATACAATGTGGGCATTGGTTATAACAATCGTAAAAGCAATCTCTTAGAAGGAGTTTATTTACCATTTGGTAATACCATTTGGAGTAGAACCGTAGAGAGAAAAACTGGATGGAAGGAATACTTTACCGCATGGGATAGTACCATGATCATTTCAGCAGATGCTCTTCACACGATCAACCTTATGACGGGGACGGGGTGGGACCTTGACATCCAGACTTTTAAGAAAGATTACAAAAAAATGGTTGGGATGGGTGCTTTAGCTGTTGCAACCGGGATTCTAACTGGTTTTGCAGTGTTGCCATCTGGCCCAGATTACGTTGGCCCTATACATTCGAACCTGCTTGTTAACGACTCGTCATTTTACATTGCTTCACAAAATAGTCTTAACAAATTCAACAGTCAAAGTGACACGCTTTGGACGGCCGGTAAATTTTCAAAACAAGGTAGCAGGTCCTATATTTTCAGACAAGAGGATGACATCATTCTGGTTAATTATGGACATGCTAATAAATTATACAAAAAAATTCCCTTCGGAGAAGCATTCATTGCAAGATTTGATTCTAATGGACGATGTGAATATAAAATTCCAATAATCTCTGAAAACCTAATTAACGACTTGGTAATCGACAATCAGAACATCACCTTTTTGACATCTACTGAATTAATTACGCATTCTCTTGTTAATGGTC
>JAMWZA010000138.1 GCA_024305105.1 Marinoscillum sp. | reverse complement strand
GCGGTTATTTCTCCAATCTGATGAAATACAACCGTATAGATAAAACAGACAAATATAATTACATACCCAAACAAGTTGATTGCCAAAACACGAGCAACCTCTTTGTCTGTTAAATGAGCGGGCAAGTCACCCTCGATTATATGTCTAATCTTATTAATAATTGTATTATTCTTTTTTGTTACTCTAAATTACATCGAGAATATCTTGTTTGTATCGAGTATTTCGACAAATTATGCTTGTATATCGTCAGATAGTTAGACGTGAATGCTGTATGGTGATTTTGAACCAGCCGGAACTCATGGCATTGCATCACCTTAAATATCTGAATAAGAATCGTTAATTTCAATTTTATAATCACACGTTGGCTTAAAAGTAATGGATTATAACACCTTTCACAGCATTTATGTCAGTAGGAGATTGGCATATACGACTATCCATTGACCGTTTTATTAGCAGGGTTCAATGTTGTCAGGAAAGGATAAAGCTAATTTTTCATAATGGATCTGACATAGACCTTCCTATTAAAGCGTCGAATATGACTTATTCAGAATTTCTGCAATTGAGGCTAGCTATTGATGATATGAATTACTTTACAAATTGGATAAAATCGACTTTACCAGGATAACCAAGACCTACTAGAACATATCGAACGTGTCGGGCTGGAACTATATACTGCTTAACTCCCAGTCTTTTCCTCTTCTTCCGATTTATTACCACCAGTATACTTTTCCTTTTTGGCTTCCAGGCTTTCCTGCACGCCTTCCAGGTTAAGACGATACTTTAGACGCGTCCAGATTCCTTCTCCTATTTTACCAACAAGATCTTCGAAAGACTCAATTTTTTCTTCTTCAACCGGTGGCTGCTCCAATAGCATAGTGTTTGGGCTTTTCTTGTATGCATTGGCAAAAGAGGAATCCACCACAATCTTTTGGGCCGAGGCTTGGATGCCAAAGCCAATAAAACAAATGCATAAGATCCAAAAAGTTTTCATTTAGTGTAGCAACCTCTTATTTTCGTTTTGAATCTAATCTATGTGAACGAGTCCTCTGCTAAAATATGCAAGAATTGTGGCTTTCTGTTAGAAACCACACATCATTTTTGTCCCAATTGTGGGCAAGAACATAAAGAGCGTGTTATTTACTTCAAGCAGTTCATTGTAGACTTCCTTGGCGATTACTTCACCTTTGATTCAAAAATTCTCCGAAGTGTTGTTCCGTTACTGATCAAACCGGGGTTTTTGACCAATGAATACATCGACGGACGTAGAGTACGTTACATTCCGCCACTCAGGATGTACATCTTTATCAGCATCTCTTTCTTTCTGCTGCTAAGCGGTAGTAAAGAGCCCATTACGCTTGATGGAGAAAGCCTGGATGCTGCTTTCTTTGATGCCTATTTTGACATCTGGATGCCCCGACTGTTTTTCTTTCTGCTTCCTCTTTTTGCTTTTTTCACTTACATCTTATTTCGGCAAAAGGGTCGATATTATTTGTCGTCATTTATCTTTTCATTACACCTACACGCTTTTGTACTATTTCTGTTTTCGTTGTACATCTTCATGACGTCCTTTCTGTTCGAGGCGATGTATGGACTGAATCAAAAGCTGTTGATTGTTTTTATCGGTGTGATCGAAGTGTATCTGCTGATTTCCCTCAAAAAAGTTTTTGATAAAGGGTGGTTTGCTACCTGGCTAAGGTTGATTTTCTTGAACCTGCTTTATATCGCTTCTGTTGCGGCTGTATTTCTTGGGATCGCTGTTTTGATCTACCGAACGCAGTATTAGCTACTGAAACAACTTATTGAATTGATAAAGTGACCCTAACTTGGCACTCACTAGACATCCCCAATTGTTAAACCACTTAACAACCGAATACATCTGACTCCTCAGCCTAAAAATTCAGAATTTTTCCAACCCCCCTGTAACCTTCGGTCCCTTTTCGGGTAACTTATCCGAATTCACAAAAACTTAACCGATTTAGAACTTGAGTGATGCGAGTGACGAGCTGCTGATGGTAACGGTGCAAAAAGGGCAATTGGACATGCTCAATGCACTGATGAATCGCTATCAAAAGCGGGTGTATAATTATTTTCTGAAATGCACGATGAATGCTGCCGACAGTGCAGACCTGACGCAGAATACCTTCATCCGAGTGATGAAGTACCGCAAATCCTACAAAGCAGGAAGCAGTTTTGAAACATGGCTTTTTCAGATCGCCAGAAATCAGGTAAAGGACCATTTTAGAAAAATGAAGGTCCACAATGATCGGTTCAATCCTGTAGAAGTCATTCCTGAAAAGGAAGACGAGAAGGACGAGCTGCAGTATGAACGGGAGCAAACGCTCATGCAGGCGATGAAGCGGTTGCCTGAAGATAAACGAGAGCTGCTGGTGCTCAGTAAGTTTCAAGGGTTGAAATATGAGCAGATAGCTGAGCTGCGAGACACATCAGTAAGTGCCATCAAGGTACAGGTGCACCGCACTATCAAGCAACTGAAAGAATTGTATTTTGAAATAGAAAATAATCTCAACGGATAATGAGATGGAACACATAGAAGAAGAATTATTAATTGAATACCTGGACTCTGGAGTGATCACTCCAGAGCATAAAGCACACTTAGCTGAGTGCACGATTTGTCAAAAGCAACTTGCAGATCTCCGTGAAGTGATTGACATGATGGACGGAATGGGTGATGTACCTGTGCCAGATGCTGTACAGTTTCAGATAAGTACAGCCATTGCAGAGGAAATCGCTCGCGAAAATCAATCGTCAGGATTTCATTGGTGGCAGGTAGCAGCGGGAGTTGCTTTGCTGATCGTAGGCTTTGCTGTGGGTAAACTCTCTGTCAAGGACCAGACCGCAGAAATAATTGCATTGCAGTCTCAGGTAGATATCCTCAAGGAGGTTTCTATGGTCAATGCACTACAAACCTCTTCGGCGAGTGAGCGCTTGCAAGTAGTGAACCGCATCGAGTCTGAAAAACCAGCATCAAGTCAGAAACTACTTAATTCGTTGTTTCAAACACTGAATACGGATGAGAGTCCGAATGTGCGGTATGCTGCTGCTCAGGCACTCGTGCGGTTTATGAACGAGGAGGCTGTTCGTGTAAGAATGGCTGAGTCACTGGAACTGCAGAGTGATCCGCTCATTCAAATCTCACTGATTAGTATTTTGACAGAAGCACAGGAAAAGCACGCCATCAAACCACTCAGAAAAATTCTGGGTCAGGAAACAATTAATCCAGAGGTAAAGAAGCAAGCACAAATCGCTTTGGACATCCTCATTTAAAAAAGATTCAAGAAGGCCAATTTGAATAGATCAATTATCAAAACTCAAAAAACGTAAACGAAAGACAATGAAAAAAGTATCCATATTAGCACTACTGACTTGTATGTCTGTAGCCGTATTGGCCCAAACAGCCAACGAATATAAGATGACTCCAAAAGGAGATGTGTCGCAGACAACTATCGTAATTGAAAACCTCTTTGCTGATTTAGTCATAGAAGGGACTTCTTCTGGTGAGATTACTATCCAGACAGACAACTATGAGGGCATTCCTGAAAAAGCCAAAGGATTGAAACCGCTTTCATCTACCGGACCGGAAAACACTGGAATCGGCTTGAGTGTACAGCAGGAAGGAAATATTATTAAAATTAGCGGAGCAAGCCGGAAAGCGGATGGCGAGTACTATTTCAAAGTACCAAAAAACATCAAGCTGAAAGTGGACTTAAATTCGTGGCAAGCTGGCGATTTCCAGGCAAGTGGATTAACCAACGAAGTAGAAGTAAAAACCCAAAACGGGGATCTCGTACTTGAGAACATTACGGGTCCCTTAGTTGCCTATTCCATAAGCGGAGATATTGAAGTGGATTTTTCCACCATCAATCAATCTACTCCCACATCAATTACCACAACCAGCGGAGATGTGGACATTACCCTGCCAGCTTCTACCAAAGGGAACTTTAAGCTGAGCACCGTATCTGGAGAAATCTATACCGATGTGGAGTTCAACTTTGCCGATGATGAGAAAATGACGCGCTGGGGAGGCGGGATGACAGCAGATGCTACCCTAAACGGAGGTGGTGTGAACATTACCTTCAAAAGCATCAGTGGAGATGTATACATCCGCCGGAAGTAATTTGAATCACGCCTATTACTAACCCATGAAATGAGCAATAGCGGCTAACAAAGATTACTCAAAGTTAGAAGCAATATGCTCGTTTCATCAACCTTAAAACGTATGAAAAATATGATAACTGCGCTGTTATTAACAGCCGCCTGGGTAAGCTCTGCCCAAACCAAAGTCACAGAAAGGGCGATCGTGAATAATCAGGACCTGCTCGAACTAAAGTTTGACTTTGCCGATGACATAGCCGTGAAGACCTGGGATAAAAACGAGGTATTGGTGGAGGTATCTGTAACCATCAATAACGGAGAATATGACCACATCTTTAGCCTCGAGAAGCGAGAAACTACCAGATCCATCATTATTGAAATGGATAAAGACATGTGGGATAAAGTAGACCGCAAGGGAAACAATTGCAACTGGCAGACCGACATTGACTATACGGTTTATATGCCGAAAAACATGACGGTCGACGCATATACCATTAGTGGAAACTTCTTACTAAGCAGCTATCCATCAGACATGCGTTTGAAAACCATCTCGGGAGACATTGACATCTCTGTAACTTCTAGTGCGGGAGTTGACTTCAAGGCCAAGACCATTTCTGGAGAAATTTACTCAGACCTGGATATTGACTATCCCGAAGGCAAAGATGGCTTGCGCCAAATTGTGGGGATGAATGTGAAAGGCAGAGTCAACAAAGGCGGTACTCCGATGGAGCTGGAGACGATCAGTGGAAATATTTACTTAAGAAAGGGATAAAGAATCCATAATTACCTAAGTCTGGAGCCTGGCTATCTGGTCAGGCTCTAATTTCTCTCCCAAACGACCAGTTCATCATCCATCACACTGCCGATGTACACTTTTCCATCGAATGGAATCGCTATTGTGGAGGCTGATATGATCTCGCCCTCGTCTACTAAAATGGACTCAACCAGGTAGTCTCCTTTACTTTGGTAGTCAATGGTGATAATTTCTGATGGAGAGTTGTCGGATTTTCCAGCGGCATATCTGGTAAATGCAAACAAATTGGGATGACACCCTATCCAAAGCTTTCCAGATTCATCGAACTCAATGTTATCAACTCCAGTGCCAGCATCAATGTCTTCGATAAATGTTAATTCCCCGGACGACTGATCCGGTTGGAAAACTTTGACTAAAAAATCCCTGGGAGAAGCTACAAACAGTAAGTTCCTGTATTGATCGTAATTGATGCCGTTTGCATAGGCAATATCGTCTGCTACTTTGGTAAATTTTTCGCCATCATATAACCGCACATCAGACAAAGCCAATCCCAGATAGTCTTCAGCAATACGTTTCCAACCAGCTGCGAATTGATGATCATTGGTGAAGTAAAAGGAGTTTTCATCAACGGCCACCAGATCATTTGGTCTGACTAAGTTCGGATCAGCAATGGTCTCTTGGTGTACTAAAGAGTCACCAAATAATGTAAACACCTCTATTGTATGTTCATCTAGTGGGTGATTGATGGCCCATATTTTGTATATAGCCGAATCCATTTTCCACATGGTGATGCCGTGTGGGTAAAATGGAATGGTTAGCTGATCGGTAAGTATTTCAGGTTTAGCTTCTGGGTTGCGCAAATTGAGTTTTAAAAGATGACCCTTACGTTTTCGATCATGAAACCTGGCAGCCCGGTCATCACTGCTGATAATTAGAAAAGAATCCTCTCTGGATACAGAAAGATCTTCAGCACCGAATACCGATAGGGTTCTTGAAATACTGCCACTAAACCCAGGGTCGACCGTTCGGAAAAATCCACCGGAATTCAGAATGTTCAGTACGAGCAGTACTGTTGCAAAGACAATTAAGCCAATAGTAGCAAGGACCTTTTTCATTTACTTAACAAAGAAGTCTTTGTAATCCAACTCCACTACCTCTCCCAATTTCTTTAGTTCATCAAGATTGATTGATTTGCCATCACCATATACGGTAATAATGTATGGTTTTCCTTTGATGCGAGATTCATAAAACCGATAAATATCATCCATGGAGATTTCCTCATACGCTTCAAAAGCGACGCGATTTGGGTCTTCGCTATAGCCTTTGATTTCCAGGTTGGTAATTGCGGACGGGATGTTTCTAAAATCTGGATAATCGGTCACTGTTTCAAGCTGTAAACTCTTACGAAGTGCTGGCACACGCTCAGGTTTGGTAGGCATGTCTTCCACCAGAGATTGCATCACCCCAATGGCGTCTACGGTTTTATCAGCCTGGCAACCTATGTAAGTCAGTAGTCTGGATTCAGTTCCAGGAAGTGGAGTGGTCTGATAGATGCCACCAGCAGAATAGGCCAATGAGCGGTACTCACGTATTTCCTGTAAAACCAGGCCTGAAAAACCATCACCAAAGTACTTATTGAAGGCATTGTGGTGGGTATACTCTTCCTTCAATACTGGAGGACCGGGCATGTAAAAGTACACCTGGCTCTGAACCGCTTTTTTGTCATTCACAAAATATATTTGGGTCTTGTTTACCGATTCCATGTCCCGAACCTGCAGTTCTTCTGATTCTGGATTTTTGGAAAGGCTCAAGTGTTCATCAATAAGCTTGGCTAGTTCTTTTGCAGACCGTGTCCCTGTATAAGTTACCTCAGCCAGTTGGTTTTGTGTGAGTTCGGTAAAATCTCGCTTCAACTCCTCCGCTTCAAGCTTTTTGATCTGTTTCATCGAATACCTCCGTTTGTAATACGAATGATCTCCGTAGGAAGCATAGTTGAACAGTGCGCCACTCATGGATGACGGAGTTCGTTTTTCCAGTTTGCGATCGGTTTTCTCAGCGTTGTAAAGGACCTTGAGTGAGTTGTCGTTTGGTTGAATATCCGTGATTAGCAAATTCACTAATTGGAGCGCTTCCGAAAGGTTTCTGTCTGGCCCAGATAGATCAATATTGAAATGGTTAGTTGTGGCGTTGACAGAGTAGTTCGTTCCCAGTGCTGCAAAGGCATTTTTTAGTTCGTTTAGCTTGTAACTACCAGCCCCAGACAAGGTACCGATTCCGGCAATGTATTCCGTTTTTGGGTCATGAATGGTGCCCTTTCGAAACTGAATTTCTAATTCAAACAGGTCATTAATGGGATTGTACGCTGTGACAATTGGGTGTCCTCCTGTAGCATTGGCACGATCAATATCGTTCTCAAAGTCAAGAAACTTAGGTTCGAATGGTTTTGATGAGATGTTTTCGAACTCCTCGGCATAGCTGGATTCTTTCTCTTGCTCCGCAACTACCGGCTTATAAGGAGGTTTGGTCAGCTTGTTTTTCTTTGGAAAGCCCGTACGTGAAACCATCTTCACTCTATTATCACCCAGGTATTTATTAGAAACCCGAATAATGTCATCTCTCGTAATCGACTGAACTTTTTCAGGATACTCCAGTACCTCTTCCCAGGTGATGCCGGCATTGAACGCACCTCCTATCAGGATACCACGCTGCTCGGTATCTTCAAGGTTTGATTGAAATGTTCTGGAGATTTCATTTTTTGCAGCTTGCAGCATTTCTTCAGAAAAAGTACCCTCTCGTAGTTGGTTAAGAGCACTTTCGACTTTTTTCTCTGCATTCCCGATGCTTTGGATCAATATTTTCGGGACGAAAAAGATGACCATGGCTCCTGCATCATTGTATGTAAAGTTGAAGGCACCTGCATAGATCATGTCGTTGTTAAGTTCGAGTTGGTTGATTAATCCGGTCTCTCCTTCATTGTACAGTATGTATTCGCAAACATCCATGGCGTACCTGTCTGGGTGCTGATATGGGACTGTTTGAAATCCCAGAAACCCTGCTTTTACCGGAGTTATTCGCACTTTTTCCAATTGTTCTCCTTGGATTGGTGTTGGTGCAGGTAGGTTGGTTACAGGAACAGGCTGGACTGCCCAGTCGCCAAATTTCATTTCGATCATCGCTTTCACTTCATCCTTATCGATGTTTCCACTTAGGATTAGTGCCATGTTTCCTGGAACATAGTGCTTCTCATAGAAGCCGTACATTTTGGTAAGTGATGGTGTTTTGAGGTGTTCGGTAGTTCCGAGTACTGACCATTGGCCATAAGGCAAGTCAGGAAAGATCAACGAACTCATCTTCTCAAAAACCCGCCGTTCGAAACTATCTTCAGCACGGTTTTTTTCTTCATAAACGACTTCCAGTTCTGATTGAAATGATCGGAAAATAGGGCTTTCAAAGCGCTCAGAATAGATATCGAGCCACTTGTTGATCTCGTGAGGAGGAAATGAGTTGTGATAAAAAGTCATCTCATAGTTCGTGAAAGCATTGACACCTGTGCTTCCAATACTTTTCAACAATTTATCAAACTCGTTAGGTAATCCGTACTCCGAAGCTTTGATAGCTTGCTCGTTGATTTCTTGCTGGATGATGGATTTTTCTTCTTCCGTAGTAGCAGCTGCCAGATTTTCGTAGAGTAAGTTGACAGAATCGAGGTGCGGCTTTTCTGCTTCAAAGTTCCAGGTACCGAGCTCATCAGTACCTTTAAACAGCATGTGTTCGAGATAGTGAGCCATACCAGTGGCTGTAGGGTCTTCTTGTTTGGCGCCAGCATTGACCATGACTGCTCCAAAGACTTTGGTAGTAGTTGTGTCTTCATTAAGAAAAACGGTGAAGCCATTCTCCAATTTGTAAGATTCTACGTTTAGCAGGCTGTTGGATTGAGCAGAAATGGAAATCCATCCGGCAATTGCGATTAAGAAAAGATTAATTCGTTTCATTCGATTTAGGGCTTAAGTACTGGAAAGATAAAATATCGTAACTTTTAAACCCTCACATTGAAGTATCTTATCGGGAAGTTTAGTTGGGAGCGGTCTAAAGTGGTGTTGGAGTCAACTCGGGAGTATACAATTAAAACAATTTGTAGGTCTACTTGAGGCGAGAATAAATACCAACTGGACTATTAACGAGTGAATTTATGAACAACCCAAGAGTTAAAAATCTTCGACGCGAGTTGCTATCAGATAATTGGTACAAATTAGAGAAACTGACCTTCGAGTTCTTATCAAATGATGGTGATTGGGAAACACAACAGCGTGAGTCGTATGACCGAGGCAATGGAGCTACTATTCTTCTCTATAACCAGGCGAAGCGTACGGTTATTTTGACCAGGCAGTTTCGTGTCCCTACTTATGTGAATGGAAACGCTGATGGAATGCTCATAGAAGCATGTGCCGGTTTGCTGGAAGTGAACAATCCAGAAGACTGCATTCGCAAAGAAACCGAAGAAGAAACAGGCTACTCGATTTCAAATGTTGAAAGGATATTGGAAGCTTACATGTCACCTGGCTCTGTGACTGAGGTACTATACTTTTTTCTAGGAGCGTATGAAGAACGCATGAAAACCAGTGATGGCGGTGGCGATGAAGATGAGAGCGAAAACATTGAAGTGCTGGAATTAGATTTTGACACTTGCCTCCAGATGATTGATAAAGGAGAGATTAAGGATGCAAAAACCATTATGTTGATTTATCATGCACGCATAAGAGGAATCATGTAAAACCCCGGGTGTAACTGCCCGAGGCTTTAACCGAAAGACATTTTATTGGTTATCAGCTTTCTCAATTTTGCGAGTTACAAAGAAACCAGCAGTTAGTCCAAGGCCTCCACACACGAATAGCATGGAAGGGATTGCTATTTCCATGTCCATTCCTAATAACCAGCTCATCATAGACCCTGAAAAAATCCCTAATCCGATTCCAATAAAAAGTAAGGCAATGTTAAGTATGAATTTAGCGATGGAAAATTTCGTGCCTTTTCGTTCGAAAAGTGTCGCATCGGCTCCTTTTTCAATGAGCATCAGCCGTTCTTTATTACGGGTGGAGAGAAACACATAGGCAATTCCAAAAACAGTAGCGAAAAGCGCTAGAAATACGATCATTGGTTCCATATCAGTCTATTTAAGTTTTGTAATTTGCCCATATTGACAACATCCTCAGAAGTCTGGTTACAACTTTTTCAAAATTTATGTAACCGCTGGTTACATTGTGTAGTCTAAGAATACGAATGCAGCAGCACGATGATACCTATTTGATTGAGCAGATTCTGGCCGGAAAGAACCGCGCCTTTGGTGATCTGGTGGATCGGTATCAGGTGCGTGTGTATAACTTCGTTTTGAATATCCTTAGACATGAAGAGGAGGCGCATGAAGTGACACAGGACACGTTTTTGAAAGTACACCGATCGCTGAGTACTTTTAGGCAGGAGTCCAAGTTGTCTACCTGGATGCTTCGTATTGCTTATTTCGCCTGCATGACTCGTCTACGCAAGGTGAAGCCAGAACTGGTGGATATTGACAACCATTCTGTAGGATTAGAGGTAAATAATGTACTGGACTATACGGAGCGTGGAGACATGCGGGCAGTATTAGGACGAGCAATGACCAAACTGTCTGATGAAGAGAAAGGAGTGGTCACATTGTACTATTATAACGAACAATCCATCAAGGAAATAGTAAAAATAACAGGCTTGACAGACTCTAATGTTAAAGTGATCTTGCATCGATCGCGCAAGAAATTAAATAAGGTACTATCTAATATGGGAATAACCGAATGGGCATCATGAAGGAACAACAACTAAATCCCGACGATCAGTTTTTGAAAAGTGTGTTTCAGCAGTCAGCTATACTGCCCGATCCATCACTAAAGGAGCAGATAATGATGTCTATTGAGACAAAGCCGGCATTTGAATATGAGCCAGTAATAAGCCCTAAACTGTGGTGGGTGATCACCACTGTTTTCATGTCTACCATTGGTTTCTTGTTGTTCTTTTATCGTGGCAATTCAGGGCAACCTTATTTTGACCTAAAACTTCCCACGATTGATTTTAGCCGGTTAGAAAGCTGGACCAATGACCTTACAAAGGTATTTGAAGGGTTTTCGATTCGGTTGCCAGAGGTCTCTTTTGTAGCGGTAGCTGCATTATCTGCCATCTTGTTGGTTGGTGTGTCTTTTGTTATTAGTTACAGAAATCAGGTAGTGCACTCTGACCATTAACATTTTGATCAGTACCATTGCACCGTAGCGAAAACGGGATATTCCAAAAAAAACCCTGACTTCATGATTAAATGAGTGTCAGGGTTCCATACGATTAACTAACTAAGTTTCGCTTTTACTTAGCTATGAGACTAACGGCAAACCCGCCAGCTTCTTTCATATTTACTGGAATCTCATCACCTTTTGTCACTTCCATTTCTACAATATCAATTGCAGTAGGGTTGTCGAGGAAATGCGTATCATCTGCATCCCGATAGACTTTGGCCGTATAAGTTTTTCCTTCTTCCAAAAAGTCGAGTTTTAGGGTATAGTCTCGTGCGTTTTCATCCGTCAAACCACCCACAAACCAATCGTCGGTTCCTTTTTCCTGACGTGCGGTTACCAGGAATTCTCCCGGTTCACCATCTAGCACTTTACTCTGCTCCCAATCCACGCCCACATCCAGAATAAACTGGAAAGCAGGGTTTTCTTTGTAGTAATCGATTAGATCAGCGGCCATTTGAATAGGGCTGTAGATGTTTACATAAAGGCCTAGTTGAAGTGCCAGTGTTGATTTGATTGGGTGATCATCTTTGTAAGGTTTTAAGCTTAGGTTAAAAATACCCGGAGTGTAATCAAAAGGCCCGGAGAGCATTCGGGTAAAAGCAATCGTTGGCAAGTGAGATGGTGGACTTGCACCATCGCCGGCCCATGCATTGTATTCCTGTCCTCTTGCACCTTCACGGGAGATTGCGTTGGGGTAGGTTCTTCTTAGACCAGTAGCTTTGATTGGTTCGTGCATATTGATAGCTACCTCGTACTTGGCACCTTTGTCCAGTGTGTTTTGATAGTGGTTGACCATCCACTGCCCGTGATGGTATTCGCCATCGGGTATGATCGTACCCACATATCCGGTTTTGACCGAATGAATACCCAACTTATTCATGAGTTGGTAAGCGGAGTTCATACGCTCTTCGTATCGTGCTACTGCACCAGATGTCTCATGATGCATGATGATTTCCAGTCCTTTGCTATTGGCATAATTGGCCAGGTATTCCAGATCGTAATCAGGGTAAGGCGTCGTAAAATCAAAAATTGTGTCACGCATGTTCGGGTCTGTCCACGTTTCCCAACCGGTGTTCCAACCTTCTACAAGCACGCCTCCCATATCGTTTTCGGCAGCAAAATCAATCAGTTCTTTGGTGTATGCTGTAGTGGCACCATGATTGCCTGAAGCATAATCCCATGTCCTTCGGTTGAGGTGCATGTCCCACCAGATTCCAATGTATTTCATGGGCTGAAACCATTCAATATCACCAAGCTCATTTGGATCGTTGAGGTTTATAATGAGATTAGATTCTAGCAAATTCCCAGCACGATCAGCAATCTGTATCGTTCTCCATGGAGTAACGAATGGTGCATGGGTTTTTACTTTAATTCCTGCATCATTGCCCACGAGCTCACTGACCATGGATAAGTCACTAGTATCTACTTTCAATGTCATCCCTGCATAATCAGTCAAATCAGCTTCGTGAAAACTCAAGTAGACACCTTCATCAGATTTCATCGTCACAGGTGTATTGACCGAATTACTATGGAGATAAACTTGCCCGAGGTGATCTCCGGGGATGAACTGATCATAGGCATTTATTTTGGAGAATTTGCTTTCCGTGTAGAGGTATTCGTAAATGTCCCAGTCACCCGGTATCCACCAGACTTTATGGTCTCCAGTCAGGTTAAACTGAGTCATTTCCTCGGTGATAACTACCTCATCGCTGAGTGCTGCTTGCTCTGGGAATTCATATCGGAAACCAATTCCATCATTGTATGCTTTGAATACCACATCGAATGTACGGTTTGGTGCTTTATTTTCCTGTAAGGTCAAACGGAGCTCATTGTAGTTGTTCCGTACTTCTCTTTGCTCACCCCATACCATTTCCCAGGTTTCATCTACTGTCTTTAAGGATTGGTTTTTTATCGAAAGGTTCTCTGTCAGGGATGACTGGTCTTTAAACTCAAACCCGAGATAGGATGTATCGATCTGTGTGCTGCCTTTGTAACTCACCGTATAAGCGGCTTTACCACCAATGGTCATAAATGTAATGGAGATCTGATCGTCAGGGGAGTTTACCTGATAGGCTAAATCTGAGGTTCCTCTACAACTCCACAGGATGAAACCTGCGAGGCTTAGAATTAGGAAATTTTTCATGCTTCTTTATACTTAATTAACAATATTACCTGCCTTAAAAGTAACACATCATACCGGCAATGTCCTGTTAACAACTAATCCTGTGGCAATAAACTTTATGCAAAGGTTTGTATTGAATGTGGACGCAGAAAAAAATGAAAAGAGGCCCGAAGGCCTCTTTCGTTAAACGTTTCTCATATAAAAAAAGGCTAAGATGTTATACAGGAAAACTTACTACGGGAATATCCATGTGGTTAACCACCTCTTCAGTCAAACTGCCCAGGAATGTTCTGGACAACCCTTTTCGATGGTGGGTGGCCATGGCAATCATACCGACATGGTTGTCTTTACAGTACTGCTCCATTCCTTCTTCCAGAAACAGGCAGTTGACGATTTCAGATTTGGCTACATGTCCTGAAGCTAGCTTCTCAAAACTTTCCATTCGTTCTCTAATGATCCAGGACCGTTGAAAATCCGAAGGCGTGTTGAGGTAAACCAGGTGGATCTTAGCTCCAATCATTTTTGAAAACTCAATGACGTGTTCAAAAGGTCTGGTCATTTCTTCCTGAAAGTCGGAAATAAACAGCATGTCGTTCACATGAATGTTATTGAGTTTGGACTTGACAATCAAAACAGGAATTTCTGCGTAGCGTACCACTTTTTGGGCGTTGGATCCTAAGAAAAACTCCTGAACACCTTTAGCTCCATGGGATCCCATTACAATAAAGGTGATGTTGTTTTTTCGGGCATAATTAGCCACTGCACTCGTACTGTTGTCAAAATCTACATAGGAGTAAGATTCAGCTCCTTTCTTTTTGGCATAATTAACCAACTTCTTCATTTCCTTTTGAACACGGTCTACTTCTTGTGTGACATCAGGGTATATACTAGACTGAGCAAAATCCAAATGAACCCAATCAATGGGAACTGAAACAAAATGATAAAAATGCAATTCCGCTCCATAGTTTTTGGCTATATCTATGGCTATGTCCGTGGCGTTATTAGCACATTCGGAAAAGTCTGTAGGTACGAGAATTTTTTTCATGATCTTGAGGCTTTACGCCTAGTATTTATACATGAATTTCGTCTCTTTACCCGACCTATGGAATGACCCTCGTCAGATTTGTGAGTGATTGTCATCAAAAATCTTATCAGCATAAACGGTTTAATGATCCATATTTATGCCTAGTTGATCGAAGAGGACAATGAACTTTCAGATACAATGTCTAATTTCATATTTCTATTACAAAATGAGGTTTTCCATTTTACATATCGAAGAAGAAGCTAAGGACTCCAGATTATTGGAAAGAATCCTGATGATGCACTTTCCAGATTGTTCCTTTAAGCATGTGGACAACCTTAAAGACTT
>JAMWZA010000137.1 GCA_024305105.1 Marinoscillum sp. | reverse complement strand
TAGAATGGATACATCTGGCTCGAAGTAAACCCGAATCGCAGAACTTGTATCTGAGACACTAGCTGTGGTATTTCTTACGATAAACTGGATATCCTGATCAAGGGAGGCACCAAAATCCGGGAGTGTCCAACTGTATGTCGAAGTTGTGCCGGAATTCTGGAGGGAACTGTGATTGATCGAGATAATATTGGCAGAGCTAGCACTTCCGTCCAGACTGTATCTAATATTAAAAACATCATTAGTCCCCAAGTCGCTGTTTTCCCAGGTAATATCTACAGTCTCAAAAAACTTCAACTCTTCAGAACCTGTCGGAGAGGTGATCGAAACACTGGCCTGTGAATAGGCCATGATCCCAGAAAAAAGGAAGAATGCAATTAGCAGTGATTTGGTGTGCGGTTTCATAAACAGTTAATTTCAAAGTGATAAAATTAGCTTGACCATTTAGTGATTGTAATACCGTCCTCAGGGTATATGTGGTGCGTACTAGCGAGTATTTGAATGAGATTCGGCCATGGAATGCGGCTATTCATCTATCTTATTAGGAATAAGCTTGCGAAAATTTTATTTTGGGGTGTTTATTCTAGCTATTTTTATACGCCTACTAATAATTCAACACATGAGAATAATTATCACCTGCCTGGCTTTTATACTCTGTGCACATGCTGCCATGTCACAAGAGATGATGCTAAAGGGCAAAATCATGAATCAAAGCACCAATGAGCCAATAGCGGGAGCGACAATCTCCACCAGCCCGGACAATGCTACCCTTACCAACCAGAATGGTGAGTTTGAATTGCCAATCACAGATGGCTATCAAAGTGTCACCATCGCAGCAGAAGGGTTCGCCACACAGACTGTTTTTTTAGGTGGTAAGACCACATTGGATGTTACCATGCAATCCAAAACTCCTTCAGAGCGGTCGGGAAATACACTCGCAAGTGAAGATCTTGGTAACCAACCGGTAGTTGACCTTGAACAATCCACTCAAGGGCGTGCTGCAGGTGTATTCGTACAGAACAGCGGTGGTCAGCTTGGTCAGGGAACGAAAGTCAGGATACGGGGAGGCTCTTCGTTAACAGGATCGAATGAACCCCTTTATGTAGTGGATGGTGTACCGCTAACTTCCGGCAATCAGTCAGATATAGACCCATCATCGGTTGCCTCTATGGAAATACTGAAAGATGCTGCAGCCACAGCTCTTTATGGTTCCAGGGCATCTAATGGAGTGGTTCTTATTACCACTAAAAAAGGTGAAAGTGGAAAATTAAAGGCTGATTTTGAATATCAGTTCGGCGTTAGTCAGGCCCCTAAGCGTCTGGACATGATGGACGCTGCTCAGTATAGAATTCTCTTTTTTGAATACACGATTCGCGCACTTCTTAATAACCCATTATTGATTCCAGATGGCGAAATCTCAGCTACTAACCTCGGGAGTTTTGTGTCCAGAGAAAGTCTGGAAACATGGTACAATGATTTAGTTGCGCTGCGCGAAACAGCTGAAGCCAATGGTGATAGTGAAATTACCTATGCTTTTCCAAACGATGATCAAATTACTATAAGTACTAACAATCCGATCTTTAGAATAAACTATGACACAGACTGGCATGATCGGGCATTTAGAACGGGTATATCTCAGAAAGGGAACTTAAACCTTTCTGGGGGTTCAGGTTCTCAAAAGGTATTTGCCAATATCAATTATTTAAATCAGGAAGGTATCCTCATTGGAAACTCCTATGAACGATTTGGTGGGAGACTAAACCTAAATAGTGAGTGGAGCGATCGAATAAGCTCCAATGTAAGCGTAGGTTATGCCCGAACAGCAAATAACAAAGTGCCAGATGAAGCCAATGATGGCAACCCTGTTCAAATGGTCCTGCTGCCACCAGCCGATGAGTCTGATCCGGACAATGACTATATTCTAAGGGTCCGTTCTTCTGAATACAATCCTGAAACGGAGATTTATGGATCTACTTTTCTTGAAACGACCAATCGTCTCAATGCCAACGCATCAGTGAATGTGGACCTAACAGACGATCTTATACTGAGTGTAGATGGAGGTCTAGATTACCTGGACCTGCGTGATGAAAGCCAACAAGGACCTGCCACTCAGGAAGGTACTCCTACCGGATTCTCACAGTTATCGACGGCTGAAGTCGTCAACTATCTTTTCAACGGATCTTTGAATTACGACAAGGCTATAGGAGATAATCAACTAAATGTACTGGTGGGTACGTCTTATCAAAATTCTAACTCATTATACACCTATCGTTCTGCCAGAATCAATTCCATTGAGAGTCTGGAAACACTCGATGAAAGTAATCCATCACTACTCACCTTACCTGTACCAGGGTCAGCCTTTGCGTTCCTGTCTTTCTTTGGGTCTGTGGGGTATGAAATTCAAAACAAATATTCCATTGAAGTAAATGCGAGAGCCGATGGCTCTTCCAGATTCAGTGAGGATAACCAATTTGGAGTATTTCCGGCGATTGGTGCCGGATGGACTATTTCCAATGAATCATTCCTTAACGGGAACTCCAGTGTTAGTTTTCTAAAATTGGATGCCAGCTTTGGTCTTCTTGGTAACACACCATTTGACGATTTCTTGTATCGAACCAATTACTTCAATGTCCTTTATGGAAATAATAACGGGATTCGCATATCTAACCTGGCTAACTCTCAGCTAAGATGGGAGTCTACACAACAGCTGGATGTTTCGCTTAGCTATGGTCTATTTTCTGATCGGGTAACTGGATCAATTAGTTATTATATGAAGAATACTTCTGACCTATTATTTCCAGTGCCAGTTACCCAAACATCCGGGTTTAGTAATGTGATTAAAAACGGTGGAAAACTTCAAAACACCGGAATCGAATTTGATATTACTTCAACGAATGTCAACACTGGTGATTTCAGATGGACAACAAGCTTCAATATCTCTACCAACAGAAATGAAGTGAAAGACATAGGTGGTCAGCCATTGATCTCTGGAGTCAACGCCTTCATTGAAGGTGAACCAGCTGGAGTGTTTTATATGCCTAAATATGTAGGCGTAAATGCTAACTCTGGGAAGGCGGAATATGAAGATGCTAATGGATTCCCACGTGAAGATTATGATTTCATCTTATCAAACGATGGAAGACAGGTGGTAGGTAATCCGAACCCTAAGTTTTTTGGAGGACTGAGCAACAGTTTGAGTTATGGCCCAGTAGATTTCAGCTTCATGTTCCAATTTGTGCAGGGCATCGATCTGTATTGGGAATCTGGTGAAATTATTGCCAATAGTGGATATGGTCTTTACAACCAAACAAACGATCAGGAAAATCGATGGTATGCACCCGGAGATAACGCAGCGTTTCCTGTTCTGGATCCAGCTGTAGAAACACCCAACCCTTCGAGTAGATGGATTGTGGATGGAAGTTACATCCGGCTGAAGACTGTGTCATTGAGCTATAATGTACCAGTGAACTTTGGATCTCTTTCATTCTACGTATCGGGTCAAAACCTACTGACCTTCTCAGATTATCAAGGGTTTGACCCAGATGTATCCTACTCTGACCCAGCAGGTGGCGCCTTTGCCGCCAATATCAACCGAGGAATTGATTTCTTTTCAGCGCCTCAACCAAGAATTTTTACTACCGGAGTTAAAATCGGATTTTAGTCATGAAAAAATATTATCCATATATCATCATCGCAATTATCTCATTGAGCAGCTCTTGTAGTGGACTGCTGGATGTAGAAGCCGAAAATACCATCAGCGGCAATGTTCTTACCGATACCGAAACGATTCAGAAAGCCTTAACTGGTTGCTATTATACCTTCAACGGAATCAGTGATGGCACAGAAGGTGGAGAGCTTATGGGAGGTGATTTTATCATTATCCCAGAATTACTCGCTCGGGTATCTCCGAACGGAGCACAGGAATATGCCTGGCAAACCATTTTAGCGCCAAATTCTTACAGAAACTTCGTGAATAAAGCAGTGGTCGAAACGAATGATCGAGTAGCAGCCAATTGGCGAAAGGCGTTTGAAACGTTCAACTCATTGAACAACATCCTTGCAAATGTGGACGTGATCACTGATGCCAATGAGAAGAACCGAATTGAAGGAGAGGCTTTGGCCATGCGTGGTATATTACTCTTTGAAATGGTCGTATTATGGGCGCCACAGTATGATGCCTCTGGTGTAAATCCAGCTACAGACGATGCATTTCCCTTTACCACAGATCCCATAACAGATATTAATGAGATCCCAGTATTGTCTTCCTCAGATATTAAAACCATAGATCAGATTTACACACAGGCAGCTACTGACCTGATCAATGCTTCTACACTGCTAGAGTCCTTTGGTAAAAATGGAACTAGCCTGTCGTACTATGCCTGTCAGGCTTATCTTGCTAAACTGAGCTTGCAGAAAGGTGAGTTTGGAGATGCTGAAGATTACGCTGACGAGGTTATTTCCAGCAATGAATTTGAACTTACATCAAGTCCACTTGACGCGTTTAATAATACGTCCAATAGCACAGAAGACGTTTATGCCATTCAGCAAACATTGGCCAATAACACAGGTGATCGAAGTAGTGGGTTCGGATTGACCGCATACTTTTCTTCTTTGACTGAAAGTGGAATAGGGGTTTATCGACTTTTCAGCCCTACTTTCTTTAATGCTAACAGCTGGCACAACTCTCCGGATTTCGAACCGAACGATGTTCGTGGAAGTATAGATTTAGGTGTAGATGAAAATACCTCAAGCGATGAAATCACCACCGCTTATTACAAAAGTGTCGTCGATAACTTTGATGAGGCCGTTTCCACTTCAAAGTACACCAGTAGCGCTAATGTTCAACCTGTAATCCGACTGGCTGAAATGTATTTGATCCGTTCTGAAGCAAACTATACCAACTTTGGAGATGTCATTAGTACACAGGCGCTTAGTGATTTAAATGCTATAAGAACACGTGCTGGAATTTCGCAACTGACACTTGCTGACTTTCCTGACCAGGCAGCATTCTTTGATAGCCTGGTAATAGAACGTACAAGAGAATTCATGCATGAAGGTATGTTACTAGAAGATCTGAAAAGGTGGGGTGGATTTATTGGGAGTGCAATCACAACCGCTAGTGAGTATGATCCATGGGATGAAGAGTTCGTTCTTCCAATCCCAAGATCTGAAAGAGATACCTGGTCAGATTAGAAAATATTTTTTACCAACTTATAGAGAGGCCTTTTTTAAGGCCTTTCTTTGCTATAAGGTAATCAAAAACGCCTGAAGGTCTGCCTTGTACGCCTTGCCTATGGGCAACTGGTGTTTCCCCAGATGAACCATGCCTTCCGTAATTAAATCTATTCGTTCAAAGTTGATCAGATAGGACTTGTGAATCCTCAAAAATCCTTTATCAGCCAACTTTTCCTCTGTCTTTTTTAGCGTATGAGCAAGGATGAACTCTCCTTTATCGGTATACACCCGACAGTAATTATCGTCTGCTTCCACCAAAATTATTTCTGCAGGTGTTACAGCCACCAGATCCTGATTGTTCTTGACGAATAGTTTGCTGGAAGAGAATTTCCCCGCTGCTTTTCGTCGCTTAGACAATGCCAGATCAATGTTTATTTTAAGGTCTTCCTCATCAAAAGGCTTTAGCACGTATGCCGCCGGATAGGTGTGTTTTGCTCGCTCTACCGTAGACTGATCGTAAAAGGAGGTGATATAAATAAAGGTGATGTGAAGTTCCGTGTTCAACTTTTCACCAAGGTGAATGCCGTCCTTTTCACCAGTTAGGTTGATATCCAGCAAAACAATGTCTGGGTGGGTTTCCCGAATCTCTGTAAGCGCCTTCTGATAGTCTGGTGCATGGCCGACCACTTCATGCCCCATATCTTCTACACAAAAAACCAGGTCTTGCCTGATTATCGGTTCGTCTTCCACTATGTAGATTTTGGCCATTATGCGAGTTTGTAGTTGGTGATCCTGATCAAATAACGGGTGCCATTTTCCTGAACAGACTCAACAGTGGCACTTAGTTTTTCTGCCAGAGAATCGATAAGTGTCATGCCAAATGAGCCTTCAGACTTTGATGCGTTGTCCATGCCAATGCCATTGTCGGCTACCTCCAGGGTGAGCGATTCGCTATCCTGTAGCAAGCTTATTTTCAATTCTCCCTTTTCATTCTCTGGAAAGGCATACTTCAAGGAGTTGGTCAACAATTCATTGATGATCAGGCCTAGAGGAATCGCCGTATCAATATCAAGATAAATCGCATCCACCTTTCGATCCACGGTGATTCGATCACCTTTAATTTTATAGGAAGTGAGCAAGGCACGAGACAGGTTCTCGATGTATTCCGGCATATTAATGCCTTGTATGTTGTCCTGCTGATACAGCTTTTGGTGGATTAGTGCCATCGATTTCACTCGATTTCGTCCTTCCTGAACGGCATCAACAGCTGATTTGTCTTTGATGAATCTGGCTTGCAGATTTAATAGACTGGAAATAATTTGCAAGTTGTTTTTTACGCGATGGTGAATCTCTTTCAATAGAACTTCACGTTCGAGCAATGCTTTTGATATGGTTGAATTTTTTTCTGTGAGCAGTTTGTTAAACTTATTCTTCTGACTAATCTGCCAAAGCACAAGACCCATGATCAACAATAGCGTAATTATAGCCACAATGTAGAGGAGCTTCTCTGAAGCTTGCTTGTCCAGGAGCAAAGCATTTTGTTCGTTTTCAAAAGCCAATGCTTCTATCTCTCGTTCCTTCTTTTCTGTCTCGTATTTTTTCTCCAGTTCATTCAGCGCATTAATAGACTCGGTATTAACCAACGAGTCTTTGTAAACCATGTACTGCTCATGTGATTTGAGCGCTTGTAGGTAATCCCCTTTGCTCTGGTAGGCAGTATACAGCAGGTCATAGGCATCTCTCACATGACTGAGCATTTCTCGTTCTTTTGCCTTGTCTAACAGTTGATTTGCCAGTACAATAGCTCCATTTGCATCACTTGACAAATTTCTGAGTTTCGAAAGATTTGCCAATGCTGAAAAGCTTACCTCTACATTGACCGTTGGGTCATTTAACAACTCCTCGTAGGTTTTTTGAGCACTATCCAGCAGGTTTTGACGTTCGTAAATTTCTGCAAGGTTAATTTTGTTATAGCCTCTCAGATAAAACACATCATGTTCTTCAATGTACTTATCTGCCATTTTATGTGCCTCAATCGCTTCTTCCAACTTACCTTCATTATCAGCGATTAAAGCCAGACTCACATACCCGTAAGCCAACTGACCACCATGATTCAGTCGTTTAGCGATTTCAATACTCCGTTCGGTAAACTCCCTTGATTTGTCCAAACGACCCATGTCGAAGTAAATGCCCGAGATGTTGTTGATAATCGACGATTCAAAGATGATGCTTAGAGAATCGGTTTTTCCAGTCACCGTATTTAATGCCTGTTGGAAATTATCCAACGACTGTTGATTGTCACCATAGCGGCGTAACACATTGCCAAGGCCATTGTATGCACGAGCCAATTGATAGTGCTCTTTCTCGTTTCCAAGATGTATGACCTGATGGAAATATTTCTGGGATGAATCTGCCTGACCGAGCATTCCAAAAGCTATGCCATAACTGAGCAAATACTCAGCAAAGATGGAATCTGTAACTGATTGGTCATCAACGACGATCTGGCTCAGCAGTTCAATTCGGGCATTCGGATTCCTCACGGTATCCAGAGTGGCTAGTGTATTTCTGATATCCTGACAGTAAGCAGACATGGTAAGCAACAATAAGCTGCTAACCATTAAAGGCTTCAGATTCATAGAATTAGGCAGTTGGGAAGACTAATTTACCGATTTTTTTTAATCGGTATTGAAGAAAGGGCTTTTGATAAAAAGACTGGATTAAGAGGTTGAAAGGAGAAGATTTTAATGTTTGATATACACCTTGAATGTCGAAATGGTCTCTACTTCATTGTTGATATCCACAAAATTGAGCATGTAAACTCCTTCACGAATAGTCGCGACATCCAGATTCAACTCTTTGTTCGTTCCCTTTTCGATGGTCTGTTCCCGTAAAACATTGCCTTGAAGATCCAGTAACCTTACTTCTACTGAAGCAGACATGAGTTTGCCATAAGCAATTCTAAGACTCTGGTTAGCCGGATTAGGATACACATTTAAGTCTTTAAAATACTTTCTGTAAAAACCTAAACGCTTGATTTGCTCTACAAAAATTCCCGTTTCGGTGACTAAAGCTTCGAGTATCAACACCTCATCTTCAATTCCTCCCTCACCTATGGTAAATTCCACAAAGGATTTGTTATCCATCGGGATCCCAGGGTATTCAATATTGAAGCGATACCGGCCATCTTCCAGATCCGTGAATTCAAAACGTCCTTCATCATCAGACTCCACATAGGCATACAACACAAAGTCACCCTCTTGCTGGTCGGATCTTCCTCTTGGAACAAACCTCCTAACCGAACAACCTGCTCTTTTTACCTTTCGTCTTGCATTCACTCTTCCATTGGCCTCATCTTGCAGCTCTGCTTCTACAGTTCCTTGCACAACCCCTCCCTCAGGTAGAGGTGGTAATTCATCGGGATCCAGAACCATGTTCATGGTTTCTAAATAGTCATTCCTAAATTCCAACTGTTGAGCCTCTGTCCACAAGTCCGTGTTAGGATGGTATGTGGGAAGGTAGAGTTCCTCTTCAGTTTTCACAGCTATGATATAATCTGCAAGCAGCAAACCATCAAAGACAATTCCTGATCCCGGCCCATTGACTACTTTGATGGTATCGTAGGGATTGCCCGTTTCTCTTACCCGTAATGCATAGCCAGTACCTTGAGAAATAGGCGTTCCTCCCTGACCTAAAGCTACAAATGTCAAATCTGCCATAGCCTGAACATTAAAATCTTCACTATTAATAAGTAATCCTGGCAAAGCTGGATTCGAAACGCTCACGGTATAAACACCCATGCTATCGTAAACCATACTGTCAATGGAATAGGTGTCTGACTGTCCTGTGGTTATGAAATTACCGTCAAATAACCATTCATACTCATTATTTGCACCCGAAACAGCTACTGCCAGTTGATAAGATGTTCCCTGGGCTATCGTGTCTGAGGTCGACTCTCCCAGAAGCTGCTGTGGATCATAATCAAAGCCGGTGATCTGCTGATTCAAAATAATCTCTGCAAACCCAAGCCTATTGCCCTTCATGTCGAATGTTGTCAGCTTGGGCATTTGAGTCATGTTGGGAATTACAGCGATATTGTTGTCTGATAAATCAATCGTTTCCAGACTGGTAATATCTCTAATTTCTTTAGGCAGTGTACCAGTGAGGTTGGAATTTTGAAGCATTAAGGCTATGACACGTTCATTGGCTATCTCTATTGAGTCCCATGCCGTTATTGGCTCATCCAGCCAGTTCAAATCAGGGCTCCAGTTATCGCCATTCATTTTTGTATAAATAGCTCTTAATGCCGATGAATCTCGAAGCAAGCTTGTAATCTTAAGTTCCAAAACACCAGATGTGAGCGTCAAATCAGGAAGTAACGAATTGCTAATCTCCAGTCGATAATTACCTTCGTCGGCAAACTGGGCCGTTGCAATGCTCAAATCATCACTAGATGCATTGGTAATTACTTCATCATCTTTATACCATTGATACAAATTGTTAGCACCGCTCACATCAAATCCGAAGGAAATATTTGCATCTCGATCGATCAGCGTATCACGGTAAGAAGAGATGCTGTCCTGGCTAGCATATGAGAAGGTGCCAATCCCCAGGTTGTTTTCCAAATCACCAAATTGTAATTTGTTAGCTGAAACATTTAAGGTTTGCAGGGTAGCCGTACTACTGAATGAAGGAATGGAGGTAAGGTCATTCTCGGCCACATTAATCGAACTGATAAAGGAAAGCGTAGTGAGTGAGGATGGTAAAGTGTCAGCTATTGAATTACTAGAAAGATCTAAATCCAGCAGAGAGTCAGCATAGATTAAATCCTGTGGAATTGTTCCGGACAGATTATTATCTGGCAAATTAATTTCTGTGACCCTACCATTATGAAGTGTCACACCGAGCCAGGAATTCAAACTACCAGATAGCCAGCCATCATTGTTGATCCAGTTTGCTCCGATTGTATTGTTGTATAACGATACCAGCGCAAGCGAATCCTGATCAAAAACGTTAAGATAAAGGTAATATGTGCTCGCAGCAAGTTCCAGATTTTCCACAAGTGTATTCTGTATCAATAACTGGTAATACCCTGTATCTGAAGCTGTGAACGAATTGATGGATAATGAAGTGAGATCCTGTGATGTGATCGGCTCCCCGTTTAAGTACCATTGATAAGTATTATTGATTCCTCCAATTGATTCGGTGAGAGCCATGTTTGCCCCAATTCGTACCACAGAGTCTATATCCGATATCTCCGGTAGGAGCTGACCGGAATAAGAGTAATTATCAATTCCCACCAAATACTCCAAATCTCCAAAATCGAAATAATTTGTATCTAATGCCACAGTTTGCAATCCCGCAATCGATGAAAGGTCCGAGAATTGAGATAAAGCATTATTATTTAAATACAGCTCCTGAAGGCCGGTCAAATCTATCAGTTCTGATGGGACCGTATCTTCGAGCATATTGTAGGAGAGGTCTAGTTTTTTTAGTCCCGTCAGATAGCTCAACTGATAAGGAAGATGTCCCATAACATTATTGGAAGGCAGTATCAGTGAGTCTACGCGATCAGATACCACACTGACACCAAACCACTGATCGATAGTCGTATTCATCCAATTGTTACTGCTCGTCCAGCCTGTGCCTGCTAATTCTTTATACATTAACCGCAGAGATACAGAATCTAACTCGCGCCCTTCTGAATAAGATGTAAAAGGCATGATCTCGGTAATACTCCAGGTGCCCTCTTCTGTTTTTGCTCGTACTCCAAGGACATGTTCACCCTGAGATACTGATGCCGTCGCAATAGCAAAATTCCTAAGAACGTCAAATTCTGGTGTGGTAATTGGGATGGAATTAGCGAGTCCATATCCTGGATCAGTGTCAATGAAATACTCCAGCTCCTCTATGTCTTGTACAAGAGTCCCAGCCACATCAATGTAGACTAGACGAGACTCAGCCATTCCCCATGTTCCATTGCTGTCTCTTGCTCGCAAGAAGAGATGATGAAATCCTGTAGCCTGACCCTCGGTGTCCACCGAGTCCATAAGTTGGAGGGAATCCATTGGAGTCATTATGGTCAATGCCGTAGCATTTCCATAACCGGGATCAGCATCCCAAAAGTACTCAATGGCATCAATCTCAGTGACCGTGAGTCCCCCGGAAATATCTACATAGACCAATCTGGACTCGGCCATGCCCCATCGCCCTGAAGCACTCAAAGCGCGGACAAACAGTTTATGAAATCCAGTGCTCAAGGTATCAGTAGATATGGTTCCGTTTATCTGTACTTCCGGAAGTGCGTCAGATACGGTGAGTACCCCTCCATTTCCATAGCCAGAATCTGTATCCCAGTAATACTCTGCTGAGACTATTGTGTCTTGCAGTGCTCCAATTGCGTTGTCCACATAAACCAACCTTGATTCAGGCATCCCCCAAGTTCCCGAATTGGATCGTGCTCTAACAAACAAAGTATGAAACCCATTTGCAAGGGTATCAGTAGCCAGCATATCACTAATATCGAGAGTTGTATCAGGAACAGCTACAGAAATCAAAGCACCGTTTCCATAACCTGGATCTATATCCCAGAAATATTCGATTTGATCAATGGTGTCTTTCGACGCTCCCAGAGAACTATCTACATACACTAACCTGGATTCTGCAATCCCCCAAATTCCCGATTTGGATCTGGCGCGAACAAATAAATTGTGAAAACCATTTGCGAGCGTATCTGTAGGGAGTAAATCATCAATGGTGAGTAGTGTATCGGGATTTGAAACGGTTATCAGCGCTCCATTACCATACCCTGGGTCCATATCCCAGTAATACTCTACTTGATCAATAGTGTCCTTCAAAGCACCTAAGGAGCTATCTACATAGACTAGCCTGGATTCAGCTATTCCCCAATTTCCAGAATCGTCCTGTGCTCGCACAAAAAGTCTGTGAAACCCTGTGGCAATTGATGCCGTGGTAATGGCATCCGTTTCTTCAATTTCAGTAGCCACTGTTGTAATCGGTATAGGTGAGCCCATGCCATATCCAGGGTCCAAGTCCCAATAATATTCTAACGAGTTTATTTGAGAAACGCTCGAGCTAACAGAGTCAACAAAAAGCAAATACCCATAAGGCATCCCCCAAACTCCATTTGACGCTTGCATACGGAAGTATACATGGTGGAAGCCTCCTGAAAGTGACGAGGTGTTAATAGTAGCTGTTTCTGTGACAGTTTGATCAGGAGTGGATACTGTTATCGACTGACCATTTCCAACACCCGGGTCCAGATCGAAAAAATACTCAATAGCCGTTACGTTCTCACTTACATCTTGACTGTAGGCGAGAACACTCAGTAGGGTTAGTAATATGGAAGCCAATCTTCTCAAAGTGGTTTGTTTAGTTTCCTCTGGCCTTCACGTTCACGTTTAGATTATCTCCCTGTTTTATCACCTCCGTAACGTTCAATTGCTGAATCAGTGGAAGAGGAACTCCTGTTCCATCCCATGGTATTGTCGATCCCGTCACTCCTATATCTGTGCCATCAGTTCCAGCACCTATTAGTGGGGATCCTGTATCGGGTGTTGGGTCTATCACCCCGACATCTACTGTGGCTCCTATGGAAACATCGACCAAAATCGGGTCTGTTCCAATAATGTTGCCTGTACCTGTAATTCCAGAACCTACCGCAGGAAGCGTGTCGGTGGCGGTTGAAAAAGAAATATTATTACTAAAAACGACGTTGGACAAACTACCCGACCCGGCTGGAGCTCTTCCTAAAAAAATATTATTCGCTACGGTGGAATTCGTTAAGTTGAAAAAAGCATTCTGACTTCCTGCACCAATAAACAGGTTATTCTTAATTAAAGCACCAGTAGCCTCCAGCGTTCCATAAGTCCCATCTGTTTCTCCAAGGATTATATTGTTGGTAATCACAGCATTGTTTACCGAACCATAAGATCCCACCAAATCAAAATACGCTTGTGCTGACCCATTGTTTTCATTACCCACCACATTATTCCTAATGATGAAATTATCAATACTTCTGGTATTACAGCACGCTACAGCAGTATTGAGTCGACCAATTCTACAATTATCAATGGAAACATTGCTTAAGCTGTAAGTCCCCCCTTCATAGGCAATGCTTAAATCCCCACTAATAAAAAAGCCTGAAATTCGTGAGTTCGATGAGCCAGCATTCATTCGGAAGTTGTCCAGGTAAGAGTGCAATGGGATATCCTTATCCGGGTTGAACCCAATACCGAAGATCTCTAATTGCTTATCTAGTGTGACAGAACCATAGCTGGTTGCGGAGCCTCGTACGTGGATGATGTCCCCTGCATCAGCAGAATCAATGGCCGCTTGCAGTTGTGTGTACACGTGAGCACCTCCAGGGCTACTAGCTGTATTGTCTACATAGCGTACGGTTTGACCATAGATAAGTCCAGAAATAAGACAAGCGAGAATGGTGAATAATGATTTCATAGTAGTATGGTTAATTTCCTTTTCCTGAGATTGTAATCGAAATGTCTGTTCCCTCAGTGACAACAGATGAAATGACAGTCTTTGTCACCACCGGCAAGGGTGTTCCAGTTGGATCGTAAGGGGTTGTTCCACCTGTTGGACCGATGTTGGTACCATCAGAGCCCGCATTTTCGGCTGAAGAACCTGTCATGATTGATTGATCAAAGTCCAGATCATATACCGTTCCTAATGAAACAGAAGTAAACATTGGATCTGTATAATTTAAGTTGGCATCTCCTGAGTTTCCAGACGTGCCAATAACGGATGTAAAAGTAGAATCTGAGCTAAGGTTGTAATTGAAGTAAGAGTTGGACAGGGTACTCGTAGCAGAAGGCGCACGACCATAAAAGATATTGTTTTCAAATACAGATCTAGTCACATCATAGAAAGCCAATGCTCCCGTAGCTCCAGCCCCATAAAATAGATTGTTATAGAAATTGGCTGTATCGGCAGATATCGTTCCAGAAGAACTGTTGGAACCAACGAAAATGTTGTTATAAAAATAGGTCCTACTTGTTGTTGCATTAGCCGTCACAAGATCAACATAACCTCCTGAAACGCTTCCGCCTCCGTTGTTTCCAAACACGTTATTGATAAAAACGAGACTATCAATGTTTCGCGAATTGCTTCCAGATTCTCCGAGACCAACTTCATCTATATGGCAATGAGTAACTCTAATAGTATCCAAATCGTAAATTGCTGCCTCATAAGCCAACCTCAAATCGTGAATTTTTAAACCACTCAGTACAGTGTTAGAACTACCTTGATTCAGATTCAAGACTCCAACCTCAGAGACCAATCTGTGGTCTGAATCCGGATTATATCCTCCACCAAAAAATGTTAGCTGTTGAGCAATAGACAAATCACCATAGTTTATGGTACTAGGAATCAGGTATAGTGTATCTCCTGGAGAAGCGTCATCGTAGGCAGCTTGAAGTGTTGCATAAGAACCGCCTAGAGGTGTGGGGTTATTATCGACGGTTAGTATTTGACAGGTTCCAGCAAGCCAGAAAATTGAACCAAAGAAGGTTGCAAGAATTTTCATAGGCAGCGAATTTGACAATTAATTTATAAAATATTATCCACAGATAATAGTGTTTTACTAATTTTCTATTCGCCAAACATTTGATAATCAATACTTTATCAACCAAAAAG
>JAMWZA010000136.1 GCA_024305105.1 Marinoscillum sp. | reverse complement strand
CTCTACCTGCTCCAATTTCAGACTTATATGGCCATTTTCAGTAAATTTGATGGCATTCCCCAGCAAGTTGGTTAATACCTGACTAAGTCTGGTCTGATCGCATTCAACCATCTCAGGTATGGCAGAATCAACCTTTATATGAAGCTTTAAGTGCTTATTCTCAGCCAATGGCAGAAAAATTTGTTCTAGTCTCTTAACCAATTGCCTGATCGCTATCGCCTGGTAATCCAGCTCAATCTTTTGCGCCTCTATTTTACTAAAATCAAGAATATCATTAATAATCACTAACAAATTCTCCGCAGAGAATTTGAGTGTATTCAACGACTCCTTGTGATCATGCTTAGGCTTATCCTCTATCAAAAAATTCGTTAACCCGATCACCGCATTCATTGGTGTACGGATCTCATGTGACATCATGGATAGAAACTCCGTTTTCGTCCTTGAAGCATGTTCTGCTTCCTCCTTGGCCTTTCGCAACGAAGCAGTGAATAGTAAGAAAAGTGTGATGGACTGGAAAAAGAAAAATGCGGTATACGCGATAAAAGTAATAGCCTCTACCTGAATAAGCGCTCCCAGATAAATGAATATCTCATAGCCAAAAATACCAAAGACAATGAGGGAGCTTATCATTGCCCATTTGGACCCATTAAGTTTTAATTGATATGCTTTATAGTAAGTGTAACCCGCTACAACAATCCCTAGAAGTATGAATGAAAGGTAAACTTCAACCAGATGTGTAAAAACGATTGGTGGAAATACGAGTGTAATAAGAGCAAATAATCCTGATATCCATGCAAAAACATGGAATGGGTTGATTTTATAATTGAATGTAAAAAGCTGATGCATGTATAGCGCTAAAAATAATGGAGGAAGAAAAAGCGAAAGGTATTCCAGTTTTAGGCTCAACAGCCAGTTCATTTCCGGGTAGATGATCTGCAAAGTATAATCATCCGCAGCTACAATTCTGTAGGCAAATGTAAAACAAAACAATGCAAAAGGGAGGGCAGGAATTTCTCTACTACCCATGAAAAACAAACCCAGAAAAAACAAACCAGTCATCACTAATGCTCCACCCAAAAGCAGGTCATATGCCATAAGCTCTCTGTAACTGGCTTCTACTAATTCTTCTGCTTGTAATACTATCTGTTCTCTCGCTCCGCCTTTGGAATGTTCATAATTAGCAACCTGAAGGGTCAATATAAGCGTATCAGATTTTCTGGGGACTTCAATAATTTTCGGTATCCACCTTGGGTCATTGGACTCCTTATCCAGACCTGTACTACCGCCAAAATCCACTAGTTGGTCGTTGACATATAGATCTCCAGCAGAATAAACGTGCTTAATGTAAATCGCCAGGTTTGGGTACGACTTTGGAAGCAGTATTTTCAGTTGGTAGGTAGCTGCACCAATATTATCGATAAGTGTTCCATTACGTGTAACCTGATCACCCCAGGTAGAAGGGAAATGAAAATAATCATGGAGCTGATTGGAATCAATTTCCAGTGGACTCAGTAATTCTGCCCAAAAGAATCGCCACTCACCATCCAGGTAAATTGGCTGTTCAAAGGACTCTTCTGATCGCAAATCCAACCAACCTTCCTTGATTTGGGCGTTGGACAAACCTGAAAGAATCCAACAAGTCAATAGTGAAAGAATGACTTTTTTAATCATGTAGTGGCGAAGCTAATAGTTTAAATGAGTCCAGCGTTTTCCGCTTCTTCCTGTAGTCTCAACACAGGCACTGGGATTACACCCGGAAACTCGCAAACAATACCGCCTCCTAAGTTAGACAACTCTGCAATAACATGGGCAGGTAACTTGAGAGTATAGGCCAATGAAGCTATCGCGATCACCGTATCTCCTGCACCAGAAACATCTGCTACATTTCGAATATTAGCTGGAATTGACTTAGTTTCATTGGCAGTGTGAACCAATACACCCTTTGACCCAAGCGTCAGAAGAATAAATTTTGCACCTAGTTTCTCCCTTAGTCCACTAACTGATTGTTGTAATGCACCTAATTCTGGCTCATTCCCAATTCTGAGCCCTTTTTTTAATTCGATCAAATTTGGCTTGAACAAATCCACCTTTTGGTAATGGGAGAAATTTCGAAATTTAGGATCTACACAAACCGGAATTTGATAATCGTGGGCCTTTTTGACGATAAGATCAATTAGCTCCGGACCGAGCAATCCCTTGTCATAGTCCTCAACAACTACAACATCTACTTCTGCAAACACAGGCTCAACAAGCTCAAAAAACTGTGTGGTTTGATCAGTAGCTATTGGATCATCTTTCTCATAATCCATCCGTAGTAAATGACGAGGACCTGAAAGCACACGCTTCTTCTGTGTGGTGGGTCTGTCAGAAACCTGAAGTAAATAGTTGTTAGAAAGGTCCTGTTGATCCAGCAGCTCTCGAAACAGAGTGGCATTGGCATCATTTCCTACGATTGAAGCAAGGATTGGTGTTGCACCAAGTGCTTTTAAATTGAGCGCAACATTGGCGGCTCCTCCGAGCCGGTGTTCTTCCTTTTCAATAGTGACTATTGGGACTGGCGCCTCTGGGGAAATACGATCTACTGCACCAGACAAGTAGGTATCGATCATCGAATCACCGATGACCAATACCTTTATGTTTTTAAAAGCGTCAAAAACCTCCCGAATGGAGTTGAATTCCATTAAGAAAGTTTTGCTAACGATTCTTTCATTGCGGCTATCGCCTTCTTTAATTCATCTACGGAAGCAGCGTACGATAGACGGAGGCACTCAGGAGCACCAAAAGCCTCGCCGGTCACTACAGAAACCCGCGCATCTTCCAATAGATACATGCTCAGATCAGTGGCATTTTCGATTTTTGTTTCTCCAACGCTTTTGCCAAAATAGCTACTAATGTTTGGAAAGAAATAAAATGCACCCCCTGGCATATTCACTTCCACGCCTGGTATCTCACTCAACAATCCATGAACTAACTCACGTCTGCTCTGATACTCTTTCACCATCTCATACGAAGGCTCAAGGCTTGACGTAAGGGCAGTCAATGCCGCGCGTTGTGCGATACTGCAGTTGGCAGACGTAATCTGTCCCTGGATTTTGCTAGCTGCTTTCGCCAGCCAAGTTGGTGCGCCGATGTACCCAACTCTCCAGCCAGTCATCGCAAACCCTTTGGCAAACCCATTGACCGTAACCGTGCGGTCCTGCATACCTTCTATGGCACCAATACTCACATGCTTCTCACCGTAGTTGATCAGCTCATAGATCTCATCAGAAATCACCGTGATATTTGGATGGTCCTTCAGCACGGCCGCTATATCTTTCAACTCCTGCTCTGAGAATACAGACCCTGTCGGGTTACATGGAGAGGAGAAGATTAATGCTTTCGTCTTATCGGTAATCGCTTCTTTTAGCTGAGCTGCTGTCGCTTTGAAGTCATTCTCAATACCTCCGCCTACAAACACGCATTTCCCTTCTGCCAATTCGACTAAAGCCGAATAGCTCACCCAGTACGGAGAGAAAACAATCACTTCGTCACCTGGATCCAGCATCGCTAAAAACACATTGGCGATGGACTGTTTCGCACCATTCGAAACCACTATTTGGTCCGCCGTATAGTCTAGTCCATTTTCCTTTTTGAACTTATCACTGATGGCCTGTCTCAAATCGAGGTAGCCATTAACCGGAGGATAGGCAAAGTATTTACCCTCATCAATCGCGGCCTTCGCTCCTTCTTGAATATGTTTAGGTGTCTTGAAATCTGGCTCTCCCAGGCTTAGACTTATCACATCAATTCCCTGCTGCTTCAGCTCCCTCGCTTTTGCCGCCATGGCCAAAGTTGCCGATTCGGCCATGCTTTTGATTCGCTCCGATCTTAAATCCATTATATTTATTTTTTGAGTGGCAAAATTAATGCAATAGCGAAGACATGCAAACAAGAAAATCTATCGTTTTTATATTTATTTTAGGGCTTTTTTTAAAATATTTCAATAGCGAAGCGCAAGAAAGCCAAATGAAGTTTGGCGCATACGTTGATTCCTACTATGCTTACGACTTCTCAGAACCTGCAGCAAACCAGCGACCATATGTCACACAGTATGATAAACACAATGAATTCAACATCAATCATGGTTGGATTCAAGGTGCATATGATTCCGAAAGAGTACGGGCTAGTCTAGCCATACAAACTGGTACCTATCCTGCCAATAACTATGGAGCGGAACCGCTGATGGCTCGTTTCATCTATGAGGCTTATGCTGGATATAAGCTCACGAAAAATGGCTGGCTGGATGTCGGTGTTTTCGGTGGTCATTTTGGGTATGAAAGTGCATTGTCGCTAGACAGGGAACTGTTATCTCCTGCTCTGGCAACGGAGTACACCCCTTACTATCAGTCAGGAATACGGTATACACATGATCTTTCTGAAAAAACCCAATTCCGCGCTGTAGTGGTGAATGGCTGGCAAAATATCCAGGAAACCAACAACAATAAATCCGTAGGCATTGCCATAGACCACCAGGCAAGCGAGCAATTATTTCTCAGCTATGGAAATTATTATGGAAAAGACGTTTCCACATTAGGCGATAATGTGTGGCGGCTGCATAACAATGCTTTGCTCAAGTGGACTCCAACAGATCAATTTTATGCCGTTGGTATAGTCGATTGGACATTGCAAGAAGATCCGGACTCAGAAGATAATGTCTGGGCTACATTTTATACTTTGATCACATCATATGAACTTACTAAAAGCTGGGAAATCAATGGTCGATATGAATACGTCACCGACAATGATGAGATACTCATCAACGGAGCTGGCATTGGGTTTGGCCAATCCATTGTAAGCCTTTCACTTAATTACAACCCGATTGATAACGCCACCATACGAATAGAGCCCAAATGGTACGGTGGGCCAAGTACGTATTCGTTCAGCTCAGAAACGGCATTTGTTCTACAAGGAGGGTTGGCTATACGAATTGAGTGATGAATGAAAAACCATCGGTTTGATCGGTTGCTTTTTCCAAACCCTCCAAATATATTACACCTAACACCTGCAAGTATTTAAATGAAAAGACAATTATTTGCTCTTATTTCTATATTGATCTTGTCACTAGGATGTGACAAAGAGGAGAAATTAGCACCTGTTATTGGCCCCCAGTATATTAAAGGCTATTTCAATGGAAAGCCATTCAGTCTTTCCGACTCTAGCCAGTTATATGAAATGCGTGTTAGCAGCAGCTACAATTCTGGACTGCCACCTTACAGATACACTCAAAATTTTGGTTTGACTATAGCCATTCCCCCTGACTCTGCAAATAGTGTGGAATTTGTACTTTCAAAGTTTACAGCATTCGGAATTAAATTTTCAAAATTTGTAGACAACATACCTCCAAGTACTGAGTCAATTAATGAAATGTTCGAACCGGGCATTTACCAATACCAACTAGCAGATGTAAACGCAGAAACTTCAGAGGGTGTAAGGGTCGGGTATACTTTTCCGAAGATCCAATCATGGATAAGTGATTTTGGAGATAATAGTGACTCCTATTTTGAAATCATTGAAACAATCGATTACGAAAAGACCTATTCTGATTACGCATCAACTCACAAAGTGGTATATGGTAAGTTAAGCTGCAATTTATATTACATTGAAACCGGTGATCCCACCATTGACTCAGAAGAGTTTGAAACCGGTGACAAAGCTGAACTGCGAGATGTTGAGTTCTATATCAAAACGGCCGTCTATTAAATTCTGGAAAACAAAAAACCCTAACATCCGCCAACTGGCGGATTATCAGGGTTCTATATATCTATCAGTTACTAAAACTTAGTTCGCGACAAACTCTTTTAATCTTCTGTTTTTACCAGGCTCTCTCAGTTTCTGAAGTGCCTTTTCTCTGATCTGTCTTACACGCTCGCGAGTAAGTCCCATTGCATCACCGATTTCTTCCAGCGTATATGGGTTGTCATGACCGATACCGAAGCTCATCATGATTACTTCTCTTTCTCTGGCAGTAAGTGTAGACAGTGCCCGAAGCGTTTCTACTTTCAATGAATCGTTGAAAACCAACTCACCATCCGTAGGACCAGTCGTAACGTTTTCCAATACATCAAGCAATGAACCAGACTCGTCTTCACCGAATGGTGCGTCCATTGACATCTGTTTCACTTCAGCTCCAAGCGTGTTACGCACTTCGCTCGGCTTCATGTCCAGAATGTCGGCTAGCTCTTCTTCAGTTGGCTCACGCTCAAACTGCTGCTCTAGCTCTGCATAGGCTCTTCTGATCTGGTTGATCGCACCAGACTTATTCATCGGGAGACGAACAATTCTTGACTGCTCCGCCAATGCCTGCATAATTGACTGACGAATCCACCATACAGCGTAAGAGATGAATTTGAAACCTTTGGTTTCATCAAATTTCTTCGCTGCTTTAATCAAACCAAGGTTTCCCTCGTTGATCAAGTCATTCAATGGCAAACTTCTGTTTTGATATTGTTTCGCTACAGATACCACGAATCTCAAGTTAGCCTTTACCAACTTCTCCAATGCCAGCTCATCTCCTTCTCGGATTCTTTTGGCTAGAGTTACCTCCTCATCAGGGGTAATCATTGGCACGTTACTCACCTCTGTAAAGTACTTCTCTAGAGTGTGGCTTTCACGTCTGTTGGTAATGGATTGTGTAATCTTGAGTTGCCGCATATGCTAAACTGTTTCTTTTAAATTAATTCCTTATGATACAAAAAAGTTGATCATTTTCATGTTGGAATGTTGTTCTTTTTTCCTCAGAGAAAACCGCGAAGTTACGACTTAATCTAATACGAGTCAATCTCCTAATATATTAAATTCCAACTAAATAGAAACCGATAATTAAACAAATAGGTTTCAATCGTTCTGAGAAATTAACGGATTTAATGTTCAAACTGATGCAAATGATCGATGAACGCGGCAATTATTCGTATCGAAGAGACTTTACCGGATTGGACTTGGCCAAACGATATACTCTGGAAATAACCGTAATAAACGATATAAAAACAACAGCTAGGAAAGCCACCATAAAAATCCATATGGACAAATCGATGCGGTAAGCAAAATCTGACAGCCAATTATTCAGGAAGTAGTAGGCGATCGGGACAGATATAACCAAAGCAATCAATAAGAGTAACACGTAATCCTTCAGCACGACCTTGAGAATACTTGGTATGGTTGCGCCAAGCACCTTGCGAATACCTACTTCCTTGGTCTTGCGCTCAGCGGTGAAATTGACCAACCCGAAAAGACCAAAAACAGAAACGATAATGGAAATAATAGTGGCGACTAAAATCAAATAACTCCTGCTCTGATCAGCCTGATAGTAGCGCTCCCAACGCTCATTCAGGAAATTAATCTCAGCTGGGGTCTCAGGATCGTACTTTTTCTGCACGCTTTCTATGTGGGCAATGACCTCCTGAGGATTGTCTTTGTATTTAACAGTGAAGTAATCAATACCCAGCACCGGATTGTTCCAGCTGGTAACAGCCACCGGACCCAATGGCTCATGAAGTGATTCGAAATGAAAATTCTTCACCACACCAATCACCTGCATTTTAGAAACCGTATCTTCAGACACCCAAAGCATTTCTCCAACAGGGTTTTCCAAGCTTAGTGCCTCTACAGCTTTCTGATTGAGAATCAATTTCAAGGTATCAGAAGCATCCGCTCCGCTGAAATTTCGCCCAGCGACGAGCTCCATACTATACGTATCCAGCCAATACTGATCTGCACCATAGTGAGTAGCCAGAACCGGTTCCTGATCCCTGACTTTTGAAAGTTCTACTGATGGGATGTACTTCCACTCACCCGGTACTCTGGAGGAAGTCGTTGCATTCATTACGTTCGCATTGGCTTTGAGATCTGCGACGATTCCTTTTGCATTTCTCCTTGCCGATCCGCTGTTGATATCCAGTATCATCAACCGTTCATTTTTAAAACCGAGATCTTTTGTCTGTACAAAGTTCAACTGTCTATAAAGCACCAATGAACCAATAATCAGACACAGTGAAATTCCATACTGCACCACCACGAAACTCTTTCGCAGGAGATCCCCTTTTCCGGTGAAAACGTTCTTTTTCAGCACCACAGATTGATTCAACTGTGAGTAATAAATGGCTGGAATCAAAGAAGAGAGAATCCATATAATCACGAATGCCGCAAGGTGGTAAACAAGCATATTCCTGCCAAAAAACTGACTTAAAGAAATCTCTTTACCAGCAAGATCCAAAAACTGGCCATGAAAAATCACCAGAAGACCTATGGCAAGAGCATAAGCAATAAAGAGGGTTAAAAAGGTCTCTACAAATAGTTGAAAACGAAGTTGTCCAATCGTAGCGCCGTTTACTTTACGAATTCCTGCTTCGAGTGTACGCTTCAATGCCTGAACCGAAGAAAGATTGATGTAATTGAGCGAGGCGATGACAATTACAAAAAGCCCGATCAAAAGAATAATCTGAACAAACTCCGCTTTGGAATAAGGGATGGATTGTAGTGGCTCAGCACCAAACTGACTCAAATGATTGGAACCCAAATGCATCTCCGTGATTGGCTGAAAATAAAACTTGTGCTCCGATCGAATCTCTTCTTCAACGTATTTTTCCAAAAAATCATCACGAGAAACCATCACACTTTCAGGACGGGTAGTTTCTTTAAACAGCGCCCAGGTGGTCATCCCACGTGAATCCCATGAGCCAAACCAGCTTGGATAATTCTGCGGAAATTGATCAAACTTGGATATGTATACTGTATTGAACTGATAAGTCGCATTTTTGGGAAGGTCTTCATATAGAGCTATGACTTCCACACTGTTCATCTTTCCGGGCAGGTCCACGAGCTTGCCAATGGGGTCTTCATCACCAAATAGCTTTTTGGCGGTGGTCTGATTCAGTGCAACAGATACAATTCCATTGAAGTCCTGATGTGGGTTCCCTTTCAGAATATTGAAATCTAAAACATTAAAAAGACTGCTTGTCGCAAAGGCATAATTGCGATCTGTAAACTGATTTTGTTCGTATCGCAAACCACCTGACCCGAGATAGATCATTTTGGCCGTTTCTTCTATTTCTGGAAACTCTTCTTTCAGCGCTTCGGCGAGCGGATTAGCGGTAACGCTGAAGTGTTGGATTTCTCCTTCCGATCCTGTCCGCTCTTCGAGCACACGGTAAATGCGGTCCGATTTACTGTGAAACGAATCCACATGCTGCTCATCATACACATACATGAGGATGAAAAAGAGAACGGCAAAGCCCATGGCAAGTCCAAGGGTATTGACCAGATAGTGTGTGGTCTCCTTTCGAAACCGCCGGAAATAGATTTTTGTGTAATTCCTGATTGCGTTCATAGTCCAGTTATTGAGTTTGATTGATCTGAGATTGATAGGCCTGAAGGATTTAATGATATCCCACCAAAACAGCCTTCGCGCCCGTTTGGGCGAATGCTCATATCGCAGCTCAAACAGCTCTATAACGTCTCCTTCAATCTCTTCGAGAAATGTTTCACGACAATACCAGCGCAAGAAGCGCAGCGCATATTTTGGTGGTGTTGGCTTCATCTAATTAAAGGAAATGTTAGGTATCTCCTGATAAATACTGGTTCTGACCTGATAGTGTGCATCCAATGCCTTTTTGCCAAGAGCGGTAATCACATAAAACTTTTTTCTACGGCCGCCTCGATCGCTGGTGATACCACCAAACCTTGAGTTGACAAAGCCTTTTTTCTCCAGCCTTTTCAGCGCCACATGTATCGCACTGATATTGACCTTCTTGTTCAGCTTACTCTCAAGATTCCCTAAAATAGCCACACCGTATGCTTCATCATGTAATGCCGCCACCATGAGCAGTACCAACTCTTCAAATTCACCGAGTGATTGTTCCTTCATCTTATCTAAATGATTTACTTAACAAACGTGAATGTAATATATTAGTTTCATAATTGTTAAGTAAATAACTTTGTATTTATTTGACCGGTTTGATAGTGCTACTTACTAACCATGGAATCGTTACCGCGCTACTTGATCAATTCTATTTTTTCTTAGCTAGAAATGGAACCTGAGGAACAGGACCTTGGTATCTTTGCCCAATGAATAAGCTTATTCCATTCCTTGTTGCATGTGTTATTCTCATAGCATGTAAAGAGAACCAAACCACTAAGGAATCTGTAGACGCAACTCCTTCTGAGCTCAGTGCAGATACTTTAGCGATTTACTTCATAAATGACCAACATGGCCAATTGGATAATTTTGCAAAAATCAAACAGATAGTGGATGCAGAGCGTGCGACCAATGAACGTGTGTTGCTCGTTTGTGCAGGGGATATTTTCTCTGGAAACCCCATTGTGGATCAGTATGAAGAAAAGGGGTATCCGATGATCGACGTGATGAATAAAACAGGATTTGATATTTCTGTAATAGGAAATCACGAATTTGATTACGGTCCGGAAAACCTCAAAAACCGAATGCTACAAGCCGAGTTTGAGTGGGTTTGTGCAAACGTGGATATGAATGAAAGTGGTGTTCCACAACCGGATGCCTATAAAACCCTGACGGTTGGCGATATTAGCGTGACTTTTCTCGGGCTGGTAGAAACTTTCGGTAAACCCGGAGCGATTATCCCTGCCACGCATCCATGGCGCGTACAGGACATGTCTTTTGAGCGTCACACTGCCATTCTGGAAAGGTATCAGGACCTGAAGCGTGAAGAAGCATCTGATGTATTTATAGCACTTACTCACCTCGGCACGAGTAGCGACATGGAACTTCCAAATCTCATACCTTCACTGGATGCGGTCATTGGTGGACATTCACATCAGGTAGTCGGTGAGCTAGTGAATGGTACGCCGGTTGTTCAGGCTGGGTCTTATTTGTCACTATTGGGTAGATTGGAATTGATCCTATCTGAAGGTAAGATTACCAACAAATCGCATGCATTCATTGACCTGGAGGAATATGGGGAAAAGGATGAAGCGCTAAGCGAAATCATCAACGAGTACAATAATGCTCCACAATTCGAAGAAGTTGTGGGGTTTACGGCGGCATACCTGGATCGATCTGAAATCGGGTGTTTTTATACTTCCGCAATCAAAGAGTACCTCAATGTGGATGCCTCTTTTCAAAACAGTGGAGGAATTCGCTCAGACATTGATCAGGGAGACATCACCACATTGGAGATCTACAACATGGACCCGTTCAACAATGGTAGCGTTATTTTCACATTGACTGCCGGAGAGGTGGAGGACTTTTTCATTCAGACAGGAGCAGGGTTTCACATCTCAGGAATTGACTTTGTCGTGGAGAGTCAAAACGATCTGACAATCTATGATGAAGCTGGCAATGCGTTTGCGGAAGACGACCTCATCACTATAGGGATAAATGACTATATACCTGCAGTTCATGACACCTATTTTCCTCTGGAGAAGGCTGCTATTCAGGAGCTAACTACAGCGGAGACCATCATCGAATACCTGAAAACCATCAACTCTACGGTGGATGCGGAAGGGTGCGAGAACTATTTTCGGTTATGATGAATGGCCTCTGATCTGAAATATTCTTTGTAAATTCATCTATCACCAACGTCAGCTGAGATAGCCTAATGGATGAAATTTATGGTTTCAGCAAGATTGAGTACCTGGTCACTTTTCACTCAATCATTTTTGGATACATCGCATCCGTATTTCTGGATGGGTGGGGATATCTTCTTCGAAGGAGACACCTTGTAAAAATGGATCGTTACTTATTAGCATTTACCTATTTGGTATTTACGCTAATGCTCATTCACTGGTGGAACCTATACGATCGAGCAGAATTTATTGGTCTAAACCTGGCCAATTTCCTCACCGTTTTGCCTTACTCCATTCTGTTTTACTTCATGGGAACCATCGCTTTTGCGCGTATAGATTCTTCCAACTATGCCAAACTATCCACAGTTTACTTTTCACACCGGCTCAAACTGTACAGCTGCCTGTTACTCTTTATTGTTTACGATTTCAGTGTCACCATACACGAGGAAAATCACATATTCCAAATGATCGGACTAGCAGTGTGCGTAGCTGGGATTGCCACACCAAACAGAAACGTTCACAAAACCCTGCTAGCATTGGGCCTGGTGAGTTTGCTCATCATTATTTTTCGAAATCTCCTGAGTCCGGACCATCAGTTCATTTATAAAACAACCAATTTTTCCAAAGTAGAGCACCTGACCATCTTTATTTCCATGATCTATGGATATGTTATCACGGTTTTCTTTGTGGGCTGGTCTAATCTGCTCAAAACGTCCAAAAAGAACTTTTCGTGGACCCAGTTCCTATGGACGGTATTTGCATTCCTTTTTCTCATCGATATCTGGTGGGGATCATGGTTTAGAAACACACATGTAGCCAGCACCATGCTTCACTTCTTATTGTCACTGGCAACACCTTTGCTAATCTTTGTTATCTGCGTATTACTCTTCCCTTTGAAGGAAGAAAAAGGGGATTACCTCAGCCATTTTCTCAGTAACAAAAAGTATGTCTTTGGAACCTTTGCACTTCTCTTCCTTACTCAGATAATCCTGTCCTTCTTCTTTGTAGAAACGTTTGAGTGGGAAAATCACCTACGCACCATCGGAATCGGCTTATCACTGATCAGCATCCGCATACACAATGTCACTTATCACCGCATTCTGGTTTCGGTGGCTTTTATACTGCTTTCACTTAATCTCTACAATCAGTTTGCTGTCTAAAGAAACCAAGTGATGATAATTTCCCCACTTCAGCATTTGCAAGAATGATCCAGATACATTTCATTGGATAACATCTCAGAATAAAGTGCCCACCATAAACAAGATCAACCTGGTGTGCATTTTGAAGTGGATCCTAATTCCAGCAAACCCATCAAGAGACGGAGCAACAACCTTGTTTTATTGCTCCATCAACAGGCTGTAGGTCGGTTCTTGCGACAGCATCTATCCACGCTGGTTTGGGCGCTGGCATAACAATTCACCAACCAGAGAGTTGATTTTAATAGTATAAATCAGGTGTGTAGAGCCATTTTTTTTATTTACCAGAACCAAAAGTTTTATGTCAAAACAACTGAATTTACTCGTCGGTCTCGACCTTTCTCCCATGGACGACTATCTACTGTCCTTCTTAGGACAACATGCACCAAAAATCACAAAGCAACCGATCAAAATTCTACATACCCCCATAAATGATCACGAACCCCATGATGCTCTGGAAGCCCAAATCTTACAAAAGCTACCAAAAACACTAGCCAACTCCGAAGTAATGATTAAAACTGGAAATCCTGAGAAAGAACTGGAACTGGCGTGTGAAGCAATGAAAATAGATGTGGTGATCCTCGGGAAAAAACCAGATCCGGGAAACCACATGAAAACGAAAAAACTCACGGAGAAAGCCAAAAGCTCGCTATTGCTCTTGCCAGCAAAAAAAGATTATCAACTCGATACGGTGTACATCGCCCTTGATTTTTCAGATTACGATTTAGCTATATTGAAAGAAGCTCAAAAGATAACTAAGGAACTGGGAGTGAAGCTCAAAGGTATCCAAACCTTTCAGGTACCTTCAGGCTACCATAAGACAGGCAAAGACCATAAAGAATTTGCCAAGGAAATGGAAGAAAACGCCAGAGATGAAGCAAGTCTATTTTTCAAGCACGCAGGCACCAGCATTGAGATGACCTACGTCTATGAAGAAAATCAAAACACTAGTCAATGCATTGCGAAATTTGTCAAAGACAACCCGGTTGATTTACTTATCATGGGCTCCAAAGGGCGCACCAATGCCGCGTCGGTCATTCATGGAAGTGTCGCCAAAGAAGTTACTAAGGAAATTGATGATACACCCATGCTGATTCTAAAAATAAAAGATGAAAACATGGATGCATTTGAAGCAATCAAAGAAGTTTAATCCAGATGCTTTATTCCATTCTTGGTGTTTTCCTGATTGGTCTTCTTTGTGTTTTTTTCTACAAAAAGTGGGAACGGTTCGCTGTAGTTGTCATAAGTGGTTTACTACTTGGGCTAATCACTTATTTCAGCTCTTTTGTCAATGAGGTAGTTCAGGGAAAAACGGTATATCAGCATGACCAGTGGGTTGAAACATTGGACATCCATTGGTCCTTTTACCTGGATGGTTTAAGTCTTTTTTTCGCCTTACTCATTAGCGTTTTTGGACTACTTATCTTTCTATATGCCTCCAGGTATATGAAAACCGATGCTCAGAGAAACAGATTTTTTGGATTTCTATTCCTGTTTATGGGGTCTATGCTAGGGTTGGTACTCTCGGCCAATACCATCAGTTTATTTGTTTTTTGGGAACTGACAAGTTTCTCATCGTTTCTACTCATCGGCTTCAATCAAGAAAATCAAAAATCACGAAGAGCCGCACGACAAGCCCTGTTGATGACTGCTGGAGGAGGACTAGCCCTTATGGCTGGACTCATTTTGCTGGAGTTAATGACCAATACAGGTTATGACCTATTAAAAGCATTAACAATGGCTGCAGCGGTGGAATCCGATGAACTGATACAAGCAACCATACTATTGATCGGAGTGGGCGCTTTTACCAAGTCAGCACAGTTTCCTTTTCATTTTTGGTTACCCAATGCGATGGCTGCTCCTACTCCTGTAAGTGCCTATTTGCACTCTGCTACGATGGTCAAAGCCGGTGTCTATTTAGCCCTGCGATTTAATCCTTTGTTTAATGAAATCGAATTATGGAGTCACTTGCTTGGTGTTGTTGGCGCTATTACGATGACATGGGGGGCGTTCAAATCCTTTCAACAAGATGATTTCAAAGGCGTACTGGCCTACACCACAATAAGTGCTTTGGGTATATTCTTTTTAATGATAGGTGTGGGAAGCGAAGCGGCTATCAACGCGGTAATGGTTTACATTTTTGCTCATGCAATGTATAAAGGTGCCCTTTTCCTTGCTGCCGGAAACATCGACCATCAAACTGGTACCAGAAGCATTTCGATACTCTCCGATCTGTACCGAAAAATGCCATATACTTCCATTTTGATGCTATGCGCTTTTTCATCTATGGCGGGAATTATTCCATTCATCGGTTTCATTGGTAAGGAATCTCTTTACGATGCGCTACTCC
>JAMWZA010000135.1 GCA_024305105.1 Marinoscillum sp. | reverse complement strand
TCTCTTTGCCGCCTCGTAGCTGGCACACTCCAGACTTTTTCAGCAGGCCCTAATTATCCATGAAAATTTCTGATTTGGTAGGTAAACTTCAGCATGAAGTAAGTCTGTAGTACATCAGTAGTGGTCTCCTGCACATAGCTATTGGTCACGCTCTGGCTCACACTTTGGTTTTGCCCCAGCAAGTCAAAGACAGTGAACTCAAGCTCCCCTTGTTGCTTTTTAAACACTTTTTTAGCTACACTCATATTCCATAAAGTATAATTCACATCTCCACTGCTGTTTACAGCCATATAGCTCAGGTGAGCTATATTACTTCTAAACACTAAACTTTTAAAAAAAGTCAAATTGATTTTTCCTCCGTATTCAGATGTCACGTACCTCGAATCACTAGCACTTTGAGTGGTGACACGGTTGGCTGAATGGCTAGTGAACAGATTGAAATCTATCTGCTCACTAATATTGCTGGCCAACACCAGTCGCAATCCCCCAGAAAGGGTGTTTGCATAATTCTTCACATTATTGATCATACCAGGCAAGCGAGTATAACCAAGCGTCACTGATGAATTCAGATTAGACTTTAATGGTGAAATAAGCTTACCAAAGGTGGTACTATTCCTGATACTCCAATAGCCATCCAGATTGACAGGTTGAGACAATTGTGCTCCAGCCAGAGCAGAAACTCCTCGTATAGTACTGTCAGCCCTGATGAACGTAGTGGCTTGTCCGATGTAATCTGATGTTTGCTGAACCATGGTAAAATTGGCCAGAGTCATATTCACATCTGGAAAACTCAGCTGAATTCGCCCCATCAGACTATGGGTATATGACTGGTCAAGAAGAGAATTACCAATACTTAAAAACAAGGGACTCCGGTTGTCAACCACTTCCTGAAGCTGAGACGCGCTAGGCGCACTGGTGGAAGTGTTATATCTCCAGAAAAGGTTTCCGTTGGAACCAACAGGCAAACGTGCGGTCACAGTTAACATCAGGTTATTAAACCTCCTACTCGATTCCTGATCAATCGGAAGCTCCTGATCAAGTGTGAGCAGCGCATTTTGATAACTCATGCGAACGTTAATGAATTTCTCGTAATTACGATATCCAAAACCAACTGATGGACGATGAGTGGTATAGCCACTGGAAAAATTACCTGATAATCCTTCTACTAGTGCGCTCTGATCACTACCAATGTCAAAATCAGTAGTTTCAATATTGGATATACGATCGTTCTGATTAAACTGATAATCTACTTCTAACTGGCTAAAATTGCCAACCGGCTCGGTATATCTAAGACTTCCTGTATAAGAACTGGTTTTCAAATCCACGTCATAAGTCAACATTGAATCGGCCCGGACATCCTGAAATGTATTGTACCTATTAATCGGTCGAACATTATGATCAATAGACGCCTGAAACGTTCGCCCTACGTCATTGAGCTTTTGCTGATAAATGATCGAGTTGGCGAGCGTGTATGTTTCATTCACACTCTGATACGTGTTATCTGTTCCGTTAATCACCCCTAACTCATCATTGAAGGTCTGAGCTACTGTCAGTTCCTCCTGTTGATTATCCTGTGTGTTAAAGTTTGAGCGAATGAGAACTTTGGAGTTTTCGGAAATCTCATGATCGAGTCTCAACTGAACTCGGTGATTACTATTTTCAGTGGTTGACTTTACTGATTCGTCATAAGTCTGTGTTGTTCCCTCAACATTCGTTGTTCGAAGGTCTCTTTGTTGCAGCTCATTATCTGATTGATTGTAGAAATAGCTAGCTTCTATACTCGTTTTTTCTCCCCATCGATCAGAATAATTCAACCCTGCTGAATTGGTCGCGGTAATGCCCGATGCACTTTGATTTGCCGTAAAACCAGCACCTCCAGGACCTCTACCTCCTCCTCTACCTCCACCTGTACTGATCCCAGCAAGATCTTCATTACTAAAATCCTGTTGGTTAATATTGTTACTCATACCCATCAGACTGATGCGTCTATCTCCATTAAATGAATTGACCGATCCTCCTACACTGTGCCTACTATCAGTACCATAGCCAGCATATAGCCGTCCAAACTCACCATTTCGTCTATCGGACTTGGTAATAACATTCATGGTTTTTACCGTATTCCCATCATCATACCCCGTGAACTTGGCCCTATCGCTAAGTTCATCGTATACCTGAACTTTATCAATCACTTCTGCAGGCACATTATGCAAGGATAGCAATGGATCTGTTCCAAAAAACCTTTTACCGTCCACTAATACCTGCTCAATGGCCTCTCCATTTGCCGAAACCCCACTATCATCCACGATAATCCCAGGCATTTTAGCCACAAGCTCTGCTCCTGAAGCATCTGCGTGTGTTTTGTAAGCTGCAGCGTTGTATTGCGTCGTATCACCTATTTGTTCCACAGGAACTACCTCTCCAGCTATTTCCACTTCGTGTAGCTGCTGAACATCAGGAACTAAGGAAATAACACCCAGGTCAATAGATTGCTTAAGCCTCATGATGCTAGACGCCGATTCATAACCGACACTACGGACATAAAGTCTATAAAAAGCCTGCTCAGAGATACTCAGCTTATAAAAACCTTCAATGTCTGTAACTGCGAATTTTGACCTTAAAGAATCTTTTATGTTAATAAACTGTACTGTAGCTCCAATTATTGGTTGAGAATCATCTGCATCAAGCACTCTGCCTGAAATAGAGAAGTTTTCCTGGTCTTGACCGTGAAGTAGAAACGGAAGTCCAAGAACTGCAACTAGTATAAAAAGCCTCATTGGTTGTCTCTACTATCTTTTGATTGCGAATCATCATCTCCTCGTCTCGGTCGTCGATCTCTAACCAATTCTGTATATTTAGCAAATTGCTCCGCATTCAGGATATCCTTCACTAACAAATTCTTTTCTTCCCGAACTGCCTCCATTTGCTCCCTCATCTTCTCACGATCTCTACTTTCACGAGCCTTCTCCATGGTCTCCTTAATAGTCACTCCAAACTCTTCATAAACCCCTTCCAACAATAATTTTTGATCATCTGTGAGGCCTATTAGCTCCTTCAAAATCACCTGCTTCTCACGCTGTACCATAACGGATGGATCTCGGTCTCCTCCAGGAGGCCGCTGCCCTCTATTCATAGATTGGGTCCAAACCATCGTAGCTGTCATACTGAAAAGCATGGCGAGTAAAAAATACTTCGTATTCATATCTGTTTCCATTAAAGAGTTTACATTAACCAGAACATCTTTATTCTTTAGATGCAGAAACGAAAACAATCCTTCGCTAGCCTGTCATTTTTTTTCAGAAACTCACTTGCTCACCCTTTAACCTCAAAATATCTTCTATTAATCGAGCCATTTCCAGCGGAAGAGTTCCATTGTAAACACCTCGGATATGCTGATCGCCATCTACGAGAACAATGTTTTCAGTGTGAAGAAAATCACTTTCATCAGTGACACTTTTACCAAACCCTTCATCTGCAAAGTAAGAGGTTCTTCCAAGTGAATAGATAAGGTCTTTGTCACCGGTAAGTAAATGCCATTTGTTGCTGTTGATGTCATGGCGCTGAGCAAACTCTTTGAGTACCTGCACAGAATCCATCCAGGGCATGACGGTATGCGAAACCAACAAAACATCATCGTCATTGGGGTAAGCTTCCTGAATCCGCTGCAGGTTATTGGTCATCTTTGGGCAGATGGTCGGACAGATGGTAAAGAAGAAATTTGCTACATAGATTTTCCCTTCTAAATCAGCATTGGTGATCTGTTGACCTTCCTGATTGGTTAATGAGAATTCTGCTACTTTATGAATAGTTTCTGCTTCCTCTGAAGACATCCACTGGGGTGTAAAATCCACCTGAGTGTAATAGGGCAAACGAATTTCCTTTGACCCGGAAGCACATCCGGTGACAATAATGACCATGGCTATCAATAGACTATTTTTCATTGTAAACTGCTGCAGTTAAAGGTTGAATTGCTTGAGCCTCAGTGTTTATGTTTTTACATCGCTTGATACCAACCAAACCGTATCTTCTCCCATCTTCTCGAATCACATAGTTGGATCGGATTTTGCCATCAGATCGCCACATTTTTTGTACACCAAATGGCTTTCCATCTTTATAATTAGTCAGCTTGGCTAGCTGCCCTCCCTCATACCAATCATAGTGTGTGCCGATATTTTCTCCAGCTTCAAACTTATATTCAAATCGGGGTTGGCCATCAGGAAAGAACCCTTTGTGAGTGCCTTCTTTTTTGCCCAATGTATATGCTCTGGAATACATCAAACTACCATCTTCATAATATCCCTTTTTTTCGCCATGCGCTTTTCCTTCGTAAAAAGGTGTTAGCTCACTAAGGCTTCCAGAAGAGTAATTCTCAATAATGTATCCTGAAAATGGCTCTCCATGAAAATGAAGCACTCCATTTACATGCTTTAAGTATGGGGCATCCGAAGACACCTGTACATCAGGTATCCTCGAACATCCCATGAGCAAAAAGATCGTGAGTATGAATGTAAAGCGCATTATTGTGTGACAGTTCCAGGTTCACCATAAAACCCATCCCCATTGATCCATGGAAGGTCTTCAGTGACATGATAATGATAAATTCCATCAGGAAATTCAGCCGTTTCAGACACATGTCCGTGATAGTCATCCAGATCGTCATTGGTAAGAGTTTGACCATTTTCTAGTGGACCGTATACCGGAAAACCATCAAGCAGTAACCCTAAAAATGAGTCTTTTTCTAATTTATTGTCCGTAAGCCAGATTGGTTCGATGTGATAATGATAATCTCCACCCTGGGCAGGATGTCCTTCGTACTGATCGAAAGTATTGAGTTCTTCTAAGATATCATCTCCTGGTGCTGCTTGTTGATTGAAAAAGGCCACGCTGTTCACTGCTACGCCCATTGGTCCCATGGGAGTCGCTTCTTTATTGGTCGCTTCAGACGGAAACCGCGGGATTTTAAAGACAAAATCCTGTGCATTTATCCGATTAGGGTTCTTCTTAAAATCTGGATTATTTGGTTCATCGTATGCTTCAAACAGCGCGTGATTCTCATCGTAGTACATACTCTTATGATCTGGTTCATTGGACGATTCAATGATGATGTATTCGTCTTCAACAGTAATTACCAACGATTCTTCATAGTAAAATTTGGCAACAAGCGAGCTAATATCTATTCGAGTATCTCCGTCATTGTCATTGTCGTCATCAGTTCCATCATCTCCAGAATCATCGTCCTGATCATCTACGACCTCCATATCATCTTCCATACCATCTTCTGTGGTACATGACGAGAAAACAAACATTAGCAATAAGGCGGGAATTATAAGGCTTCTAAAAATTTTTAACATGTCGGTTTCGTTTATTTAGTAGTGAAACGGGACCTTCATGAAAAACCCTACCCAATCGAGTAGGAGACAACGATAGGTGATCAACCTAGCTTTCTGATCCTTGATTTTTCATTTTTAAATGAATGGTTATATGAAACAATTATTAATTGAGTCATGCAACCGGTCACTGATGTGTGCAGACCAAATGGAAGTCTGAGTGACAAGGATTTACGGCGAGCCGACTAAGCCGAGCTATACCGCAGGAATGAAGAAGCGATTTGGTGGCTGGAAGGGTAGGACGTGACCGAGCTTTGCTCAATTCAGTCATTTTTCAGCCCTAGTTTCTAGTTCAAGAACCAACAATATGTATAGTCGATTTCAGAACACATGAATTATTAGGTATAAGAGGATTATGGAAGTTGAAGTAAGAGTAAATCGATTAAACAAATATTAAACAGAAAGGGAAATGTTTAGAGTATTGACTCACACACAAATTCAGGACAGGCTCACCTCTTACAATTTCATCCTGCTCAACCGGTCCAGATAAATTGATTTGTAAATTGATTTGATTTCAGAATCGAGCAGAGACGCATCAATTAACTGGAGAGCCAAGCTAACAGGTTCAGTAAAGCTTTTTAAAATACGCTCCACCCTACTCTTCCGAATTCCTATGGCTTGGCCAAACTCTAAAAAATCCGGATGGGTGTAAAAACCCACCGCCTCAAAAGTAGGTGGAAACCCCTCTTTAAATAAATCGAGCGCCAGGTCCGATTCATTTGGTGAATGTAGCTTCGTACATAGAAGATCATACATCGGAGTTAAGGTATAATCTCCATGCTCTGTGCGGATCACAGAAAAGTTTTTGAGGTGTGCATCCCCATTACCAAAGAGGTAGTTGAAGAGGATGACTTTGAAAAATTTCTCCAGTTCGATCAGGTATGTGGGAATGTATTGTCGGATAAGCCCGGCTATTTCTTCATAGGACAAGTCATACTTGTAATTTTGACCATGAGACTCAGAACTCATCTGAGCCAACTGAGCAAAGTCCTCTTGTTGTAGCTTCTCCCCTCCTACCCTTCTGTCGAACCGGCGAACAATGTAAGCCTGACTGCCATCCCGAAAACGGATGAGTGCATTGGGCGGAATGGATAACTTGTAAACCTGTCGAGCTATTTGCATTGTCAGGTGTTCATTGGCTGGAGCCTGATTCAGATTCTGAAACGTCCCGACAGGAATGGGTTTTAGAATAAACTCTCCACCTCTATCCGTGAGCTGAAGCGTGTCACCATCAAGTTTTAATGAATACTTTACCTGAACACCCGATATAGAGATCTTCTTCGTGTTTTCCGAGAAGATATCAGTGTGATCATTGTAAGGAGAATCGAATGATAAATCACAACTCACACTTTTTCTATCAAAGAGTTCTTTTCTACAGCTTTGGCAAAAGTCTGCCATACTTTCTTTCAAACAGCCTGAGCAAATCATATCTCTTTTACGGTTATTGATCCAATAGTGTCTATAGATGCTGTTTTTAACAATAGACTGAAATGATCAGATTCGTCAACTTTCAATAAACGACACTGTGTTTGCTTGTTTACTCCCTCAGACAAGAGACCAAAAAAGAAAGGAAATAGAATTTTAGACTTAAAAGGGTTCTTTGACTTTGGTAAAGTCAAGCTAATGGCTGGTGATTTTGAATTTGACAAATACTGATCATCATATTCAAATACATAGATGTCCTGATCGGTTTTCTCAAGAATCCCAGCCAGCACCCCGTTATTGTATATTTCTCCTTTACGACTCATTTATGTCGATTTTCTTCACTGCCATTGTCAGTTCCATACCAAGCACCTCTCCTATTTTCAGTAATGTGTCGAGAGCTGGATTTCCAACACCACGCTCTATCGCCCCAATGGTGCGCTCAGATACTCCAGCGATTTCTGCCAGGTCCTGTTGAGAAATTTTTAAGCTTTTTCTACGTGCCTGAATCACTTGTCCTATGTCATTGGGCGTGTTCATATCGGCAATATACTGCTGATATCGTTTACTTCACTTAGATTTTAGGGTAATTAATAATATATTTGGCAGTATAATTCCGGTTTAGTCGTTCTTATACCTCCTAATTAGATACTTCATGGAAATCAGCAATATTCTGCCGATTCATACATTGTGCTATGAAATCATTAATACCACATAAAAGTTGTAACTATATAGTAGTAACAAAAGAATTATTATAGCTATTCTTTTACCGAATGCAAGAGCAGGACATTCTCAACAACCTTGACAAGCTTGGTAAGCGAATCAAAGAACTCAGAATAGCTAAGAGAGAAACTAACTATGAAACATTTGCTTATGCAAAGAACATCCCAAGAGCTCAATATGGAAGGTATGAAAAGGGAAGCGACCTGAAATTTAGTAGTCTTCTGAAAGTTATTGATGCTCTCGGGATGACCGTGGAGGAGTTTTTTAAAGATTTCTAAGCCACTGACCCACTTGATATTGGCAAATTCCAAAGGAATAAAAAAAAGCTGTCGTTTGACAGCTTCATAGATTTATTCAGAGACCATTACCCGAACCCCGTAACTTTGTGGGTCATCTGGCGGAGCTGCATTCCATCGTGAAAAGCTATGGGAACCGTCAGACTCATAGTACACACTATATTCGCCCGATGGCAAGGTGACTGTTTCGGTTACGCGCCTATTTTTATGAGCTCCTCCGGCATGTTCCGTTTCGTAATAATCCATCTCCCAAACCACACGACCTGTATCCATATTCTTGATCCAGGCAGTATCATTCATCCGGCCATCTGACCCCTCACCCATCGCCACAATAGTCACTTTGGTGGCATTTTCCAGGCTGAAATGCTCACGCCGATAATCCCGATCAGTGATCATATTGATTTCTACCACTACATTCTCAGCAGTGTAGGTATCCTCGTCAAAATAAGCAATGGCATCCATATCGGATTCTTTAACTGCCCACAAGGTTAATCCCCATCGCTCCTGGTCATCAGGACTGGAGCTGTTCCAGGAATTGTATGCATGTGATCCGTCTGTTCGATAGTAAGCAATGTACTTCCCTGCCGGCAAATCCAACTTATCATTTGCCAATCGATTTTTTTCAGCACCTCCAGCGTGTTCTGAGCGGTATGGACGCATCTTCCAAACGGTCTCACGTGTATCTGCATCTACAATCCAACCATAATCCGCCATTTCCTCGCGATGACCTTGCTCACCTACACACAAGATTCTGATATCCATATCTTTCTTTACTTCGAAGCCTTTGGAGACCAATTCATAGTTTCTAACTCTGGTGAGTTCAACCAATGGTTCCAACGTCTTTGGTGCTTTGTAAGGAATGATATTGGCTTTATCAGAAGAAGTGGCTGGGAACAATGAAACTCCCCAAAACTGTGGATCATCTGGAGGAAGTGCATTCCAGCCTTCATAAGAGTGCGAGTCGTCCGTGCGATAACTGATGATGTAAGAACCTGCAGGCAATTGAATCGTTTCGTCTAATCGTATGTTTTTATCTGCTCCTCCGGCAAATCGGGTATTCCGATAATTCATTTCAAAAACTCGCTCGCGTGTCACCGCGTCGTAAATCCACATGTAATCAAACGTGGCATCCTTTCGAGCTTCTCCTATGGAATAGATCCTGAGATTGGTATCATCCGATAGCGCAAACCCCTGTTCGAAAAGCTCCTCATCCTCTGCTCTCACAAAAAATGCAATAGACTCTTTCAAATAATCGTCCAGCACATCTGCCACTGGCAACTCTTGAATTCCTGCCCCACGGACCTGTATAAAAAGGTCCTCTTGAGTGGATCTTCTGAAGTTATTACGGTCACCAGAGTCGAAGATCTCTTCCAGTAAATCTCCGAGATTTTCCAACCCCCAGTCACCACCCCAACCGTAACTGTGATGTGCTCCCGTGAAATACAGTTCATACGAACCAGCATCTAGTTTTACGTCTTCAGCAAAGTTGAACTTACCCTGTCGATCTTCCAAATCCTCCCGGTCGCGCATATCTTCATATACATGCCATACTACCCGCCGGGTTTCACTATCCAGAATCCAGCCATAATAGATTAACAACTTGTAATCATCGCGGAAAACTCCACCTGTTCCGGTAATTTCTATGCTGGAAGGTTGATCAAGCTTAAACGCTTTAACCTCCAAATCGTGTGGGTCAACATCCCGAATGTTGATGGTTTGGCCTTGGCCTACGAGGCTAAAAAGTGTTGCAATCGCAATAATGGGATACTTCATGCTGCTTTACTATTTTCCGGTTGGTTGGTTTGCGAATCATCGCAGCATGATCAAACGTAAAAACAAAACAAACTGTTTCACAACCACATATGGGGATTTCAATGACTTAACCATGGCAGTTCCCACCTTTAAGAAATGTCCTTTTTTCCACCAATAATATGCACTCAACAATTGGACATAAGCCTTGGCATGTCTCGAGTCAACCAGTGGGGATACTGCATCAATAAATTTATCCAGCGGTGCCTGACTTTGCGTTGAGTGAAAGTGATACTTGCCTGCTAAAAGAGGTGCTTTTATCATGGTACAGCGGTGCTTCAAACGCAACAGCAATTCCCGATCTTCACCGTAGTTCAGTGATTCATTGAACCGATAATCATCAAATAAGGTGCGTCTAAACAACATGGAGAATATTGGAGGCATGTACTGCAAAAAATATCCCCAATGGTCAGTTGACAGGTGTTGATAATGATCAGTCAAGTATTGGTTATAGTCGTAAACCTGTTTAAAATGCTGATCCGAAGAGTTACTAACAAGCTCACTACCACCAATCAATACATCTGTATTGGAATCAAATTGTTGAAGAGCACTTTTTATAAAAGAAGGTTCCAACTCATCATCATCATCTAAAAATAGAAGTATAGCACCATTCGACTGCTCAATTCCATAATTACGTGCAGCAGACACTCCTAGATTGGTGGGCAAGTGAAACGTTCTGATGGTAGAGTATTTACTCAAAACCTCCTCTAATGCCTCAATATTTCCTCCGTCATTAACTATGATAACCTCTACCTCACCCATCTGAGCAAGCGCAGAATCTACTGCTCTGGAAATAACCTGTAGTCGATTGTAGGTAGGGATGATTATGGAAACCAACTCTGACATTTGTCCGGTAATTTATTCGAATTCTTTCAATCGGATCAGCTAGGGATTCGTAAAATTGCATGAGCATGGCAGACCAGGAAAAAATCATACTACCTCCCAAATACTATCTTGATTACTTCAAGTATTTGCTAACATTCATTTCCGAAGGGTCTAGCCACTTATTATCGGAGGATGACGAAAGCTTTATTGCGCTATTTGAAAGCCTGAGTGAAGATGCGCAATGCTTACTGGTTCGCATGATGAACAGAAAGGGCGAGTATTTTCGCCTGGAGAAGTTTAGCTACGAAGAAATTGAGAATATCCCACTAGCGGCTCAAGAGCTGGTCGAAGCAGAGCTAGCCAGCTTAGATCCACCCAATGATTTCGTTCTTTTTACCCTGTTTACAAAGAGTGAGTTACACCAGCTCTACCCGGGAAGGGATTTTAGCAAAAAATACAAGGAAGATGTGATCATGGAGCTGGCCGAGGAAAATGACGCTGAGGATTATGAGGTCCTTAGATCAGCTCAGACCATAGTCCATCTACTCGTCCAGGAACAAATCGAGTACCTGAAACTACTATTCTTTGGACATGCACATGGCATGATGACTGAGTTTGTTATACGCGATATTGGCAATGTGAAGCTGGAAAACATGGAGGGTGTAACATTTACCCCCTGGTTTGACACACTGGAGGAAGCAAAAAGTGTGTTTGAGCTGTATAAATGGGACCGCACCATTAGACATGCACTTCCTGTTTTACTCCCTGAGGAAATAGCCGAGCTCACCGGGTCGGTCAACTGGAGTGTGTACCTCAATCATCCCAAATCACGAAAAATAGGTGACAAATTCATGTTGCGAGTGGGAGAGTATTTCGAAAAATCCGGTCTACTGGAAGAGGCCTTGACCTATTATAGTCTCGCCAGGAAACATCCCGCCAGGGAACGAAGAATACGTATTCATGAAAAACTCGATGAATTAGACACCGCTAGAGAGCTTGCTGAAGTTGCTTTCGAATCTCCTTTCAATGCTTCTGAGAAGATTTTCGCCAAGGACTATCTGGAGAAAAAATCCAAAAGAAACTATCGCAGTACTACAGCAAAAATCAACACGAGTCCGGAAATCATCATTGAGGACCCGATCGGTCATCGGGTGGAACACCATGCACTTAACTACTATGATGCACTGGGTTACCAGGGAACGCATTCTGAAAACTACCTCTGGAGAGGTTTTTTTGGACTTGTTTTCTGGGAAGAGCTATTTGGCAAAGCACAAGCCAATTTTCACAATCCTTTGCAGCGAATGCCTAGTGATCTTCACACAGAAGCGTTTTACCTCAACCGCAAGTCCGATTTGGACAAACAGCTAAAAACGTTTCGAAGTAAAAAACAACTCCTCCATTGGGTCAACCAAATTTACGTTAACAAACAAGGCATTAACAACCCAATGGTGGGGTGGCATGAATCCTTGCCAGTCGCATTGGAAGCATGTATTTCAAGACTCCCCTTAAAAGGCATGAAAGCGGTTCTCCTGGAAATGGCGAAAAATGTGAAAGACAATAGCACTGGCTTTCCCGATTTGTTTATTTGGAAAGATAGCGATTACCATTTCTATGAGATCAAATCGCCAAACGATCACCTATCGGCTCAGCAGTTGTTTTGGATTGATTTCTTTGAAGAACAAAAAATCAAAGCAGATATCCTTCGGGTGAAATACCAGAATTAATCACAAATGCTCTTTTCTATCAAGGATCATTTTGCTAGTCATTATTCTGAGTTATCTTATTGACTCAAAACATAAGAATATGAAAATACTCATGCTGGGATGGGAATTTCCACCAACAATTTCAGGAGGTTTAGGAGTAGCCAGTCAGGGCTTGGCCGAGGCTATGGCAAAAAAAGGAAATGATGTTATCTTTTTACTGCCTAAAAAGAATGATGCCCAGGTGAGTAAAAATGTTCGGCTCGTAGATGCCTCCGCACTTACCCCGGATATTGATTTCTGGAAAGAACGGAAAGTGTATACCGAAACACTGGCAGAGACCTCAATTGGCTCCTTGCTACTTCCCTACCTTGCTCCAGAAGTATTTACCCAGGTTAGAAAAGTCAAAAAGCAAAAAACGGTATTGAAGCCAACACAAGAGTCTGAGCTTCTCGACAACATTGAGCTGACAGGAACGTACGATGGCAATCTAGGTGCAGAAACCCTCAAGTATGCAATGCTCGCAGTTCAGGTAGCCCAGAAAGAAAAGCCTGAAATCATTCATGCCCACGATTGGATCACATTTCGTGCGGCCACAATGATCAAAAAGACCTTCGGCATTCCCATTGTTTTACATGTTCATAGCATCGAGCAAGACCGCAACGGTGTCTATGCCCAGCAAAAAGTAATGGATGAAGAGAAAATGGGTTTTGATCAGGCTGACCAGGTCATTGCGGTAAGCCAAAAACTGAAATACGCCATCATTGGTGCCTACGGTATAGATGCCTCCAAGATATCGGTGGTTCCCAATGTCTTAGACATCAAAGGCACTGGAAATCAATCCAAGTCACCAAAACAAATTGCATTCATCGGCAGATTGACCCACCAAAAAAGCCCATCGATTTTCATAGATATCGCTAGAGATCTGTGTTCGAAAGGATATGAATTTAATTTTTCTATCATTGGCGATGGCTACCTGCGTTCTGATTTGGAAAACCGAGTGGCCTCATCCAACTTTTCAGATCGTGTTCGATTTTACGGGTTTCTTGATCGCGCAGAACTATTAAAAATGCTGAATACGATAGACTTGCTGATTGTGCCGTCAGCCTCAGAACCATTCGGTCTGGTGGCATTGGAAGCCATCTTAAAAGGAATCCCTGTAGCTGCTGCCAGAGGTATTGGGCTGGGTGAATTTATCCCAAGCATTCCACAGGTGGAGCGATGGGATCACTATTCCTATGTGCAACTGATCGAACGCCTTATGACAGACCAGGAATACCGACAAGACATAACCGAAACGTGTCTCAAGGAAGCTAAGAAACTCACATGGAGCAAGGCCACCCAAGCGACTGAAGCTTCTTATAAACAAGCCTTAGCCCAATAAAAGTATTTTCCTTTCTATTTTTGCAGTCTCAAATCACATTAACCTATGCTTAGTTTTTGGGAACGAGAATCTTTTTCCAGCTATGATCTCATCGTCATTGGCGCAGGAATCACTGGTCTCTCCACTGCTGCTTCATTCAAAGAAAAACATCCAGGGGCTTCCGTTTTGGTTATTGAACGTGGCACATTACCCTCAGGTGCCAGCACGAAAAATGCAGGATTTGCATGCTTTGGGAGTATCTCCGAACTGGCACAAGACCGAAAAGCTCTAGGTGATGAGGGCATGGTCTCTTTGGTAAACAGAAGGTGGTCAGGACTCCAAAAAACAATCCGCCGCCTTGGTGAATCAAACATTGGACTAATCAAGCAGGGAGGATTTGAACTACTGAAACCAGCCACTGACTACTATCTCGATGAAATTGATGGTCTGAATACACTGCTGGAGCCTCTTTTCAAAAAGCCTGTCTTTTCTAATGCGAGTGATCAGCTGCAACACTTTGGCTTTGGACAAACCAGTTCATTGGTTTTCAACCAGTATGAAGCACAGCTGGATACCGGCAAGCTCATGAAGAGCCTGTGGCAGTACTGTGGGCAACATGGTGTTCAGATGATCACAGGAACCAAAGTTCAGCAATTAAGTGAGACGGAAACAGGAACCACAATAACCACTGATAATTTCACCTTTACAGCAAAGGCAGTAGCTATCTGCACCAATGCCTTTGCACCAGAGTTAATCAAAGAGCCATTAAACATCCAACCCGGGCGTGGTATGGTCTTGCTCGTGAAACCGGATGCCCCACTCCCTTTCCGGGGCACATTCCACTATGATGAAGGCTATTACTATTTCCGGGATTTTGAGGACAAAATAATCTTTGGTGGAGGCCGAAACCTGGCGATAAACCAAGAAAAAACGACAGATTTCGGCATTAATGAGGTTATCGAGATAAAACTTTTGCAAGATCTCAAGGAAGTGATTCTGCCACAAACAGCTTTTGAAATAGAAATGAAATGGTCCGGAATAATGGCGTTTGGAGACACTAAAGCCCCGATAGTGAAGAAGTTAGCTTCAGGCCAATACCTCGGAGCCAGACTAGGGGGCATGGGTGTCGCACTCGGAAGCTTGATTGGTGAAGAACTGGCAACCCAAATCTCACAGGATCATTTTTGAAAATTGTATTAACTTTTCGTTTTGCAAAAAAACACCTGAATGGCGATTAAGCGACAACCGACTCTTTTAGAAGCAATTATACCAGTCATATTCCTGATTATTTTACTTTCGATAAATGTGGGAATTTTTGGTGATGATGCGCTTTCCGGGTCCAACCAAATTGTCCTTATTTTGTCAGCAGCTGTTGCGGCGTTGGTAGCTGGCAGACTTGGCTATAAATGGGGCGAAATACAAGACGGAATCGTGAAAAGCATCAGTTCTGCCATGACCTCATTGCTCATACTGTTGCTAATTGGATCGCTGGCTGGTACCTGGTTGCTCAGCGGTATTGTTCCTGCCATGATTTACTATGGTCTTCAGATTCTTAATCCAACGATTTTTCTGGTTGCTGCCTGTATTGTTTGTTCCATTGT
>JAMWZA010000134.1 GCA_024305105.1 Marinoscillum sp. | reverse complement strand
CCTTGAGCCTATTGTTGAATTAATAAGCCCTAAAATATTGCTGGTCAATTAGTTTTATGATTTCTTCTTAACCAGATAAATTAAACCTACAACCCAAGAAAAAATTAAAAAAGGTCCCAGATAGTTTATGTAAGCAAATCCTGACGGGTCCAGATGAGCCGTGTTGTTGATCACTCCGATAAATCCGATGATCAGTGTCATGTAGATATTCACAATAAAACTCAAGCCTCTAACCCATGCTTTAACCTCCAATTTGGTGATATGCCTTTCATACATTTTCTGAAAACCGAGAAAGAACACATTGGTCACCACAAACACACCGATGGCAAAATAGAAAAAGTCTTCCTTCCTTATCTGTAAATCTGCATTATCAAGCGTGAGACTTGTCATTACCGGCAGGTATGCATAAACCAATAATAAGATGACTAGAAATAAAAGAATGGATAAAACCTTTAAGAAATTGACTACTCTAAGCATAAATAGTTTACAAGCTGATAACTGGGATTGGTCCTAAATTAAGCGGAGCAAAAGTAGGTGATGAAGGAGTAATTAACTTGATTAGAATGATTAAATATTTCAAAAGTATATTGATGGTGTATCTGTTAATCGGTGATCAGTATGCCCGACTATTTAGATTACTGACAAACCGATTAACGCTTGCACGAATTGAATTGTTACCAGAACTAATATTAAAAAACAATACATTCTCTGTAATTTCCAACACCCCTTTATCACTAACGTCACCGGAAGTCATCAACAGTAAATACCTTGACTGAAAAAGAGTTTATCACCAAAATTCAAAACCACTCGGGAATCATCCACAAGATACTTTATTTGTATATGGACGATTCTGAGGACAGCCGTGATCTGAAGCAGGAGATTCAGCTGCAGGCCTGGAAAGCCAAGGAGCGGTTTAGAGGCGATAGCCAGTTTAGTACCTGGCTGTATCGGGTAGCCCTAAATACTGTTCTCACCTACCGACGAAAAAAGCAGGTGCAAACCACCGAAATCACCAGCAATGATTTTGTCAAAGAGCACCCAAAAGACACTACCGAACAAGCGGACCTGCTACTAAGAGCGATTAAGAGCCTGAACGATATCGATAAGACGATCATCACGCTGCATCTGGACGACTATGACAATGGAGAGATCGGTGACATCACTGGTCTGACGAAAAACAACGTGGGCGTGAAGCTCCATCGCATTAAAGAGAATTTGAAGAAGAAAATAACCAACAGACCCAATGGATGAATTAAAAGAAGCATGGGGTTCTATTAAAACCGAAGGCTTTACGAACCTCACCGAGGCAGAAATCAAGAATACGGTAAATACCAAGTCTACCGGCATTATCGAAAAGCTGCGCAAAGGCGTGAAATACAAGCTAGGCTATGCCATTTTCTTTACGATGGTATTTGCCGTCATCATTCCATTTGCCTTTCCCATCGCCTCACAGATCTTACTGTGCATTCTGCTGATGGCCTATGCTATAGGAGGCATCTTACTCTATCAGGAACTCCAAATACTCAACAATGGTGTGGGCATGGATAACGACCTGCTCACCGGACTGCAGACTTACCGAGACCGAATCAAACGTGTGATCCGATACGAAGAAATCGTAGGACTAACGATGTACCCTATTTCCACGTCAGGAGGGTTCTTCCTGGGTATGCAGCTGGTAGATCGTGAAGCCGTGATTATGGACAAAGCCTGGCACTGGGTGACGCTGGTCGTTACAGTGCTATTATTCACGGTCATTGGTCACTTCGCAGCGAAAAAGATGAATGAGCGGGCCTTCGGAAAGTACCTGAGCCAGCTGGAGGACAATATCGAGATGTTGAAGGATGATTCTTATTAACCCGAACATGGTTGTTCTCTATTACTTCGAATCAACCTTAATTCTCAACAACTGACCTTAAGACAGATATTCAAAGGGGTTTGAGAATGAACTTAGTTCAAAACCAGACTTGCTCCTCATGCTTACCAACCCCAGGTCCCTTCGCCACCTTTAAAAGGACCAACAATTTTACTAGTAATCCATCCTCCATAAAAATCACCTTCCTGTGCTTTGACTAATTCATCGTTTACATAGCAAGCCTCCATCATGTGGGCATAAACGGAAACATGATCTTTGATTGCGCTAAATCGTGCATTCGGATTAGGATAGCCCCAGGCACATTTCCGAGTCAGCATATCGCCAACCTGGAAATTATAGTATTCAGCCGTCCCCTTCCACTCACAGAAACTGGAGCCACTGGTCTTGATCACCACGCCCTCCTTAAAATCCGCCAAAGGGATGTAGTAAGTTGGAGGATGACTAGTCTCTAGAATCCGATAACTTCTGTTCGTATCCGCAATCACTTCTCCATTCAAAATGATTCTCAAGTGCCCAGAAAACGGCTCAATAGCTGGCGGTCTTGGGTAATCCCATACGGACTCCTGTCCGGGTTTTGGTTTGATTCGATCTTTTGACATAACGCACCAACCAAAAAGTAGCCTTGAAGTTTAAATGACTGATTAAGGTTTAATAAGGGTTCTAAAGCAAGTAGAGGATAATATTGAGTTGTTTAGTAAGAGATAGACTACCTAGGGCAATACATGAAATTTCAAATTACTCTGCATAACGAGTATATTTGAGAGATGAACATTAACCCTGTCATTTTATCCATCCCCATTTACTTCCTCTTAATTGGGATTGAACTGATGATTCAGTTCTTTTCCAAAAAGCACATCTATCGCTTTAATGATGCCGTCACCAATATCTCTTGTGGCATTACACAGCAGGTTACCGGAGCTTTCATCAAGGTGTTTACCATTGCGGCATTTATGTTCGTAGCTGACAACTTTGCTTTTTTTGACATTCCTGTTACCTGGTGGAGTATCGTTCTACTTATTCTGGGAGTAGATTTTTGTTACTATTGGGCCCACCGGATGTCTCATGAAATCAACCTGTTTTGGGGTGGTCATGTGGTGCATCACCAGAGCGAAGACTATAACTTCTCGGTTGCACTCAGGCAAGGTTCATTCCAGGGAATCTGGACGTTCTGGTTTTACATGCCGTTAGCGTTTCTAGGTTTTGATCCAACAACTTTTCTACTCATCAGTGCACTAAATACAATATACCAGTTTTGGATCCATACAGAAACCATTGGTAAACTTCCAAAACCCATAGAACTCATTTTTAATACTCCTTCTCACCACAGAGTACATCACGGACGCGACCCTAAGTACATTGACAAAAATCACGCAGGTTCGCTGATCATTTGGGACCGAATGTTTGGTACGTTCCAGAAAGAAGAAGAACGACCAACCTACGGCATCACTACTCCGATTAATACCTGGAACCCCGTTTGGGCCAACCTCCAGCACTATATCAACATGGCTGGCCAGTTGAGAGAAACACCAGGGTTTTCGAATAAGATGGGTGTGATCTGGAAAAAACCCGGCTGGCGACCTGAAGCACTCGGTGGCTACCAGTCTGCACCAGAAGTGGATAAGACTAATTACGCTAAATACGATAAGACACCTGAGTTCAAACTGAGTTTGTATGTCCTAATTCAGTTCATCGTCGTGCTTGGAATTACGAGCCTGTTTCTGTTTACTGCGGACAACATGGAGTTCAATCAAAAACTTGCTTTTTCCACACTAATTATATGGTCTGTGGCCCAGTTCGGGATTCTCTTTGACAACAGCAGTCGATGGGTCAATCTGGAATATTTTAGAATCTTTATTGCGGCGCTTACCTTCTCCATACTCTTTGGGATGAATTGGGTGGTAGTACCATGCGTCATTTATGTTGCTATATCTACCGGTTGGTTTTTCTATGTCCGCAAGGAAGACGAAAAGGTGGAGGCGGTAAAGGCATAAGAATTCGAAATTTTTAGAATAATCTCGTTCTATACCTAAATGGCTTGTAATTTTAGGTGCTCATCTCAAATAGACTTCATGAAACATTGTTTTATTCTCACACTGGCCATCTTGCTCTCTGGCTGCTACACCACTCCAAGGATTGAGGGTTTTGACACGGACCTATGGAAGACACCCATCAAATACTGTGATCAGGATAAGCTGGAATTGGCGAAAATTCTGGAGAAGAATGAAGACAAGTTATTAGGAGAAGGACAAACCCAAATCAAAAAGCTCCTAGGGCAGCCAGATGAACACGAGCTGTATCGACGTACCGAGAAGTTTTTCTATTACAACCTGACAGCTGGTGACACCTGCAACATAGTACACCAAAGGCGGTTAAGCATTCGTTTTGATGCGCTGGACAGAACCAAGGAAGTGGTGATTATTGAGTGATATCAAGTACTGTACGTCATGCCTGCGCAGGCATGACGGATCAGAAACCCTAAAAACTCACCAGCGAATGCACATCCTTACCTTCTAGCTTTTCTGCTCCTTTTAAGAAAGCCAACTCCACCAGAAACGAATAACCAACAACCTCTCCTCCTATTTTCTCAATCAACTCGCAAGCCGCTTTAGCGGTACCACCGGTCGCCAATAAGTCATCATGGATTAGGACTTTCTGACCTTCACTCACTGCATCAGTGTGAATTTCGATTTCCGCCGAGCCATACTCCAAATCATAGGAATGCTTGACGGTGGTAAAAGGTAGCTTACCAGCCTTTCGCACAGGGATAAACGGAACTCCCAGCTGCTGTGCCAACTGAAGTCCATAAATAAAGCCCCTGGATTCGATCCCTACCACAGCCTCTACACCTTTTGGACTCCAGTAATCGTAAAACGCTTTACTTACTTCCAGACTTAGTTCCGGATGAGCCAGTACAGGAGTAATGTCTTTGAACATAATACCCGGCTTAGGAAAGTCAGGCACGTCTCGTATGGTCTTGCTTAATTTCTCTGCAATCATATTATTCAAATCTCAACGAGTCAATCGGATCAAGCTTGGATGCCTTATAAGCCGGCAAATATCCAGAAATCAATCCAACGATCATTCCGACAGTCACTCCAAACAGTATCCATACCCATGGTATCACAAAACCAGAATCGGTGATTGCAATGGACGTAAGGTTGCCAATTCCGATACCAAGTACAATACCGCCCAAACCACCCATTTGGGTAATGACGAGCGCTTCAATCAAGAATTGTTGTCTGATTTTTAAGGGTGTAGCACCCAATGCTTTACGCACTCCTATTTCACGTGTGCGTTCTGTAACGGAGACTAACATGATGTTCATTAAACCTATAGACGCACCTAATAGCGTTATAAAGCCAATGGTAAAACCACCTATTCGTAAATAGCCAGTAATCTCACCGAGGCGCTCAGCGAGTGATTGGTTTACGCGTATTTCAAATGACGCCTCTTGCTTAATTGGGTCACGTCTGATTGCACGCATCAAACCAGTAGCCAACCCAACTGCCGCATCCATATTGTTTGGATCGTTCACAGCGACAGTAGCCTCATAGTTTAACTGTCTGCCGGCTGCCAGTTTTCGGGCCGTAATCATCGGCACCAGACACATTCTGTCAGCACTTCCGTTACCACTTGCTCCACCCTGCGGTTCCAGCACGCCTATAACTTTAAACTTAGAACCAACAAATTTGATGCTTTTGTTAATGGGATCTTCGCCTTTATCAAAAAGGGCATCCTGGATCTCTCGTCCAATTATCACTACCATGGCCCCATTTTCCACTTCAGTCCGTGAAAAAGACCGTCCTACCTTTACATCATACCCCTCTACAAGCAAGTAATCATAATCACCACCTTGCACACGGGTGTTTGGGTTGGTCTTATTGGAGCCACGCTTCGCTTCAGCTATACCAGTTACCCATGCATTTACGGCTACTGTCCCGGCATCAAATTTATCTTTGAACCGCACCAGGTCATCAAACTTCAGCGGAGGAAAGACTTTAGCACTTTTTCCGTCACGGTTGCCACGATTACTTCGTATACTCTCTACATCGAATGTATTCGCCCCAAGATTGGAAAAGCTGTCATTAATAGACGTCTGAATACCCTCAATGGCTGTGAGGATGCCTACCAAAGAAGTGATGCCAATGGCAATTATTGCCGCAGTAAGAATGGTTCTCAGTTTATTTGCTTTGACAGAGTTGATCCCTTCTTTGATGTTTTCTCTTATATTCATTAGGTTACCTTTGTTGTTGGTGAAGTTAATGAGAACTATGCGTTTAGCTTATGCGTTGGATTAATAAAATTTCGGAAATCAAGATGCGAAAACTCTTTTTCATACTGATCATATTCTTTGCTGCGAAAGCGCAATCTGCTTATTTACTGATTCCGATGGATGAAACACAAACCAATCATCTTAAAGCATACGGAATTACGTACTGGATGTTGACCCAAGATGTACCAGCGGACTGGCTGCTCAACTATCGAGGTGGTAGTTTTATGGTAAAACACCTTCAGCGAATCGAAAATGAATGTGTCATCAGGAACGTTTCCTATCAAGTGATTTCTGATGCCCAAGCCAACAGCATTCTCAACGAAATAGCCAGTCCTGCATCCAATATGGATGTAATGAAGCTGGAAAAGTATCCAAAAATTGCGGTCTACTCTCCAAAAAGCAAACAGCCATGGGATGATGCCGTGACACTTGTCCTTACTTATGCGGAGATTCCCTACGATGTGATTTTCGATGATGAAATAATGTATAACGAATTGCCTAAATACGATTGGTTACATCTTCATCATGAAGACTTCACTGGGCAATATGGAAAGTTTTATCGTACCTATCAACACTTCCCCTGGTACCAGCAGCAGCAGCGGGAGTATGAAGAGTCGGCAGAGAAGCATGGTTTTTCTAAAGTATCTCACCTAAAACTCAATGTAGTAAAGAAGATTAAAGCTTATGTGGCCAGTGGTGGCTTCCTGTTCGCCATGTGCTCAGCAACAGACACCTATGACATAGCCTTGTCAGCAGAAGGCCTTGATATCATTGAGTCGATGTATGATGGTGATCCTGCCGATCCGAATGCCCAAAACAAACTAGACTATAGCGAAACCATGGCCTTTGAAAACTTTCAGATCGAACGAAACCCATTTGAATATGAATACTCCAACATCGACATGCAAGCTAGAGAACGTGGACTTAGACAAGAGAACGATTTCTTTTCACTCTTTCAGTTTTCTGCCAAATGGGACCCCATCCCTACGATGCTGACTCAAAACCATCAAACAACTGTAAAAGGCTTTATGGGACAAACCACTTCTTTCAGAAAGTCATTAATCAAATCCGATGTGGTTATCATGGGTGAGAATAGATCGGTTGGTGAAGCGCGTTACATCCATGGCGTGATGGGCAAGGGATTTTGGACGTTCTATGGTGGACACGATCCGGAGGATTACCAGCACTTTGTGAATGAGCAACCAACGGATTTAAACTTACATCCCAACTCCCCAGGCTATCGGCTAATCTTGAACAATATCTTGTTTCCAGCGGCGAAGAAGAAAAAACAGAAGACTTGATTTCAATGAGAATAAGACTTTAAAAGCATCAATTGTGATTATAACTAGTGGTTTGTTTGCAGGAATCCAGTTCCTTTCTAAGCTGAGCCACTTCTTCTAGAGCTTGAGACAGTTGGTTGACCTTGTTCTGATACGTTTCATTCACAACCGCCACTTCTTTGCCAGCTTCCGCCGAGCGAATTTGAGCTAATACGATAAAAAAAAATGCAACCATTCCAAGAATGGTCAATACAATAGCTTATGCCCTACTTTTCATTTCATTTATAAGTAAATTCAACCTCAAACTACAAGCCTCTGACTTATCAATGCATCCGGTCTCCCCTAACTTCCAGATTCTTAATGATTTCGGCTTCAGCCTTTAGGATTTCCTGCCATCGTTCGGTTACGTACTCCTCTCCCATATAGGTTTTAGCCAAATCCAGGAAATTGTGGTAATGACCGGCCTCAGAAACCATTAATTCATAATAGAAGGTAGACAATTCCTGATCTTCGATATTCTTCCAAAGTATCTTGAAACGCTCACAACTTCTAGCTTCGATCAAGGCATTCATCAAAAGTTTCTCAACTAGCTGTTGTTCTTGACTTCCGCCTTTCTTCAGAACCCCATTAAGAGCACCAACATACTCGTCTTTTCGCTTCTTGCCGAGTGCGTATCCCCGTTTGTTTAACTGCTCTATTACGCGCTCAAAATGTGCCCACTCTTCCGCTACAACAGGAGTCAGCATATCGACAAGCTCTTTACGTTCTGGATACGAGACAATTAACGAAATACAGGAAGACGCGGCTTTCTGTTCGCAATACGCATGATCAACGAGGATGTCCTCAATGTTCATTTCAGCAATATTGACCCATCGAGGATCCGTAGGTAGATTAAGACCAAGTGTTGTCTTCTGTTCACTCATAATCAATCGTAGAATAGCCAGCGCGCACCAAAATCAAAAGTTTGACGAACACCTGGATAGTAAGGAGTAATAAAGTATCCATTGTCCTGTTGCTGGTTAAGGTTGGTCATTTTTACAAATGCAGAGAGGTTATTTATCTGCATGTTTAGGAAAGCATCTACTGTATAAAACTCATCAATTGGAAATTCATCCTGTAAGTAAAACTGCTGTATCTCAGGAGCATAACCAAGAGCGAAATAACGTGTTTTCGCATGGATATTGAATCCTACCTGTACACCCATGGTATTCTTAAACCAAGCACCTCTCCAGTACAGCTTACCATTATAAAAGAGCTCCGGTACTCGGATATTACTAGCACCATCACCCGCTACAGAGGTATAATAGACTTCATTTTCAAACATGAAGGCCTCATTAAACTCCTTGTTGGTAGTCAGTTTTAAGTCGAAATCACCACCAAGCGATGTTAACACTGCGATATCAGAACTCTGTCGGGCGGTTTTGGTCTGGTCAAAGTATGTAAACTGATCCATGGTCAATACCCGGCCCTGTGGTCTGATTTTTAGAAACTTCAGATCTACTTGAATTCCGCCTTTAATCTCGTTGGTAAACATGGAATTAAAATTCTGATACCACTCATGATGATTTCCAAAATAAGACTCAGTAATAAATGCAGGTTTTGACCTTACAGACTTGTATGACCCAAATATCAAATCAGAATTTAGTTGTGCATTTAGTAAGTATTCCCCACTCTGAAGGAATTCGGCCTGCCCTTCCACATTGAATTTATCACGCCAATCGAATCGGGTGTAACCTCCCAGAAACAGCTCCCCAAACCGGCCAGTTGGATCATGGTATAAGTTATTGAAGTCTATATCACGACGCTTCAAATAGACCCGGTAAAACAAGTTGGCCAAATCCCCTTTAATACCAACTTCATTTCTTACCTCATTCCAGTTAAACCGCTCATACGTACTGTCCGGAGCAATTAAAAACTGATTGTAGAAATCTCCATAGCTGTTGTAGATGGAACTTTCCGGGTCTGTAGCGGTACCAAAATCTTTGTAACTATTATTCTGAGAAATGAAATCAAACTCATGATAGAATTGTAGCTGCTTCTGCCATGCATATTGATGATACAAGTGAACGTTTAGCCGCTTATCGTTGGATACAGCATCATTAAGCTGAATTTCAGAGTCTTCATATTCAAACAACTCATCACTCGTCGCATTGGGTAAATCAGCTACGTACACTCCACCAGTTTCCTCCACATCCCACCCCATATTCACTACATTTAACATGGCAGAGTATGGCTTTTCGGGATGCTTGTAATAGGTGTACACATCGAAAACAGTTCCCACGACATTTCGATCTTGCTGACCACTTTTACCAATTTGCTTATCTGACGTAATTCGATAAATATCGAATCCAAAGTTCCAGTTTTCGTTGATATTTCGGCTAAACTTAAAGTCTACAACAGAACGACCATTTCCAGCAAAAACCACAGTCAGATCCATAAAGGGTGATTTGGTATCGTAGTATTCCAGCTGTGACTGATCTACCATGTAAGGATCATAAACAGAAAGTCCTGAAGTGCGACCTATCTGCGAGGTAACCGGATAGAAAAGGGGAAACATGGCGGTACCATTATTTCCAAGGTCTTGAAATTTTCGATCTCTCCGGTCCAGTTCAGAATACTTTTCCAGATTGTACAATGTGGTATCTGGATGACGCTCTATCTCCACATTGTTCTTGATATCTCCCTGTAGGACAATGCTGGTGGTACCCGCATTATAAACCAGCTTCGTGGAATCGTCAGTGATTTGAGCACTACTCTTCCAGATAAGCACGAGCGATATGACGATCAGGGAAATTCGTTTCACGCGGCAAAAGTATAATCAATTACACTACTGTACATAGTTTTTCAACATAGAGTCAATCTGTGATTGAAATAACGACTCATCTTTTAAAAATTTCATTCGAATGGGAATATAAAAGCAGGAAAACTCCGCAAGCTCAGAAAACCACTTGAGTTTGACCATGTCTTTCTCCGTAGTGATAAGTGAGGTGTCCGGACCCAATTCCACAATCATATCCTTGATGTCCTGTGGTTTGTATCGGTAATGATCCCGATAATGATGCGCCAGCTTCATGTTAAACCGGGCACTCACTTCTTTCTCAAAAGGCTCAGGGTTAGCCATTCCTGAAATCGCCACAACACGATTATTCAACTGGAGACCATTATCAAAAATGGGTTTTGGATCTAAATAATCTATCGTGAGAAAATAGACAGCTGCCTCAGTATACTGTGAAATCTCATGCTTGATCCTCACCTGATCACTTTCCGCCATAAAGCCAGGACATTTGGTCACCAAAACAATATCTGCTCTGGAAGCACCTTTACGATGCTCTCGTAACCTTCCTGATGGTAACAGAAAGTCCTGATAAAAAGGGTTTTCATAAGTTGTCAGCAAGATATTGGTACTTGGAATCACCCTTCTGTGCTGAAACGCATCATCCATAAGTACCACCTCGTGATCTCGATGCCCTAATAGCTGGGGTATGGCCAGATCTCGATGTTCTGCCACAGCCACATGCACTTTGGGTAAATACTTGCGCCAATACATAAAGGGTTCATCCCCAATAGTATCTGGCGTATCATGAATCGAGGCTACCCTGAATCCGTTGGTCCGACGACCATAACCTCTACTCAACGTACTTATTCTGAATTCTTTAGACAAAAAATAAGTGATTAGGTAATCGATCATGGGAGTTTTACCCGTTCCTCCTATGGCCAGGTTACCAACACCAATTACATTTGCATCAAAGCTGGTCGACCGACGGTAATCGGTATCATAGAGCCAGTTTCTTAACATGACTACTCCTGCGTAGAGTAACGTGAGTGGATAAAATAGAAATCGCCAGACGAACATCATAGACATCATGCAAATTAAGGATATCATTCAATTTTTAGAGCAATTTGCTCCATTACCCTATCAGGAATCTTATGACAATTCCGGCTTGCTTGTAGGGGATCATACCCATGAATTGACCTCTGCGTTGCTGACACTGGATGTTACAGAAGAAGTAATAGACGAAGCTATTGCGAACAAATGCAATCTGATTGTCGCTCATCATCCGCTTATTTTCAAAGGACTTAAAAGCCTTACCGGAAAGCACTGGGTAGAGCGATGTGTGATCAAGGCTATCAAGCATGACATTGCGATTTACGCCATTCACACAAATCTCGACAATGTACACCTGGGGGTAAATAAGCGAATTTGCGATAAGATTGGGTTGACGAACGTCAAAACACTCAGTCCAAAATCAGAAGTACTAACGAAGCTCACCACATTTATTCCAACAAAAGACACGGATAAGGTTTTGAAGGCGCTTTATGGAGCAGGCGCTGGAGAAATCGGAAACTACGATCACTGTAGCTTTCAGGTGAATGGAACAGGCACTTTTCGACCGGGAGAAGAAACTAACCCTCACATTGGCACTATAAACACCGACGAAACTGTTGACGAAAAACGAGTGGAGGTAATCTTTCCGACGTTCTTATCAGGCAGGATACTCAATGCGTTGAATCAATCGCATCCATATGAAGAGGTAGCCTACTACCTTACTCCATTGGCCAATAAAAATCAGGAAGTAGGTAGTGGGATGATCGGAGAGCTACCTGAGGCAGAAAATGCTTCCAAATTTTTAGCAAGGCTGAAAAAAACATTCCAAACAGAATGTGTCCGACATACGGCCATTCATCAGAAAACAGTTAACAAAATAGCTGTCTGCGGAGGGGCTGGAAGCTTTTTACTTAATAAAGCCATTAACTCTAAAGCCGACATCTTCATCACCGGAGACTTTAAATACCATGAGTTTTTTGAAGCAGATAAGCAAATCATTGTCGCCGACATAGGGCACTATGAAAGCGAACAGTTCACAAAGGATTTGCTTTATGATATATTAAGCGAAAAATTCACTAATATTGCACTCCGTTTATCGGAGGTACAGACTAATCCAATCAATTATTTGTAATACTGCATGGAAAATACCGTAGCAAAAAAGCTCGACAGCCTCGTAAAATTACAATCCATCGATTCTGAACGCGACGAACTGATCAAAGTGAGAGGAGCATTACCAGATGAGGTAATGGATTTAGAAGATGAGATCGCTGGCTATCAAACGAGGATAGAAAAACAAAATCAGGAGCTTGCTGATTTGGAGGGTAATATTACTAGCAATAAAGCAGCAATTAAGGACGCAGAAAAGCTCATCAAGAAGTATGAAGAGCAGCAGATGAACGTCCGAAACAATCGTGAGTATGATGCAATCACCAAAGAGGTAGAATTGCAACAACTTGAGATTCAAATCCTCGAAAAAAGAATTAAAGAATCGCACGCTAAGATTGATGTCAAGAAAGAAGAAATTGCGGAAACGCAAAATATTCTTACGGAAAGAGGCAAAGATCTGGACACGAAAAAAGATGAGCTAGAAACCATCACTAAAGAATCTGAGTCTGACGAAGAAAAGCTTCTCAAAGATCGTGATAAAGCAGCTAAGCAAGTAGAAGATCGTTTGTTTAAATCTTATGAGAAAGTAAGAACGAACATGCGAAACGGACTGGCTGTGGTTTCTGTAAAGCGTGGTGCTTGTGGAGGATGTTTCAACGTTGTCCCACCGCAGCAACAAGCTGAAATTAGAGAAAAGAAGAAAATCATTGTTTGTGAACACTGCGGAAGAATACTGGCAGATGTAGAAGATGAAATCGTAGAGGAAGTAAAACCAAAACGACGAACAAAACGAACAACGAAGAAATAAATAAAAAACCTGATCCGAACGATCAGGTTTTTTTTTGTTACCTCACTCCCTTCTCAGGATGCTTACCTTTAATCTGACGGAAGTAATCCAGAATCACTTCCATATCTGATTCCATATCTCCTGTAGGATAAAAAGGTTCTCTGTAGATGACCTGCTTATTGGGAAAATCAAAACCAACCATAACAATCGGAACATTGGCTTTGTCGGCTATTCGATAAAACCCAGTCTTCCATTTAGGCACGTAAGATCTGGTTCCTTCCGGGGTAATGGTTACTACGAACTCATCATGTTGGTGGTATAGATCCACCACCTGATCCACCATGTTACTGTTTTTCGATCGATCCACTGCATGACCACCCATTTTTTTTAAGACCCAGCCGACTATTGGAATTTTAAACAATGAGTTTTTCGCCAGAAAATCACTTCTTAAGTAGGAGATACTGCGTGCGGCTACTCCCACAAAAAAATCCCAATTGCTTGTGTGAGGAGCTACTATGAGCACGTACTTAGCTATATCAGGTCGTTTTCCAACTACCTTCCATCCAGTAATCCAGAAACAAAATCTAAAGAAAGCTCTAATCATCATTTTTGAGTTTATCCAGAATACCTTCAGCGATGCGCTGTTTGGCAAAGTCATATAATATTGTCAGGTTCCGGGGAATCTATTGGAATCAAACGGTTATAATGCCTTATTCCTGTTAGCTCCAAAAATAGGCCATAGTTTTCTTTATACTATGAACGAATGGTATAACAATGAGCATTCTCCAGGCCATGTCGAGCAACTCGTGCGATAAAAAAACACAAAGGGTAATGCGAAATGGATTTTTTCGAATCAATAAAGCCACTTATCACTTAGGTGAGCATTGTGCACTATACCACTTACGTCCCAGGAAGCGTCTCAGCACTAGAATCAGACATTACACGTAACACCTGACTCTAGTACATTTCCAGCGATTGATAAATATCAACTACTCCATCACCGGGAAAAATGAGACCTGGTTCTTTTTGATTATTTGTAAGCTCCCATGGCTGAGAACTTCTCTATTCGTTTTTCGATTCGCTTTTCGACCGACAGCTTATTCAGCGCCTTGATATGCTTCATAATCTCTTTCTTCAGCTCACTAGCGCTTGATTTCATATCTGTATGAGCTCCACCAAGAGGCTCTTTGATAATACCATCGATCAGTTTGTTCTCAAGCATATCCTTACCAGTAAGCTTCAATGCTTCAGCTGCTTGTTCCTTGTAATCCCAGCTTCTCCAAAGGATAGAAGAACATGATTCTGGTGAGATTACCGAATACCAGGTATTCTCCATCATCAATACTTTATCGGCAATCGCAATCCCAAGCGCACCTCCAGATGCTCCTTCACCAATGACTACACTAACCACAGGCACCTTCAGCATCATCATTTCTTTCAGGTTTCTGGCAATGGCTTCACCCTGACCTCTTTCTTCAGCTTCCAGCCCCGGAAATGCTCCAGGAGTGTCTATTAGCGTAATAATTGGTCTATTAAATTTCTCAGCCAGTTTCATTAGACGCAGTGCCTTGCGATACCCTTCAGGGTTAGCCATACCAAAATTACGTTCTTGACGCTGCTTGGTGTTTCTACCCTTCTGCTGCCCTATGACCATTACAGCTTGACCATCAATCTCAGCAAAGCCACCAACCATGGCTTTATCATCTTTGACCGTCCGATCCCCGTGCAACTCTACGAACTCATCAGACATTTCATAAATGTAATCGAGGGTGTAAGGTCTCTCAGGGTGTCTTGACATCTGTACTTTTTGCCACCTGGTCAGGTTTTCAAAAGTATCCTTCTTAAGTCTCAATATCTTGTTTTCCAACTTAGTGATCGCATCAGATACGTCTACTTCACTTTGTTGGGCTAGTTCTTTCATATCAGAAAGCTTGCTTTCTAACTCTACTATTGGTTTTTCGAATTCTAAATGCATCTGCTGCTTTTTTTGATGTTACAAATGTATTAAGAATTACTCTTCTGCCC
>JAMWZA010000133.1 GCA_024305105.1 Marinoscillum sp. | reverse complement strand
GTTGGCTAACTCTTGCGTAGCCTCTATTCCTCTCATTTTCAATAAGGCATCAGTCAAACTGTTGTTAATAATCTTGTTGGCCTGAGACTCACCTTCAGCAGCTATTCGCTTTCGCTCAGCTTCACTTTGCTCTTTATCCAATCTAAACTGATAGGCGAGTGCTTCCTGCTCTTGTTTCAGTTTATTCTCAATTGCCAATCGAATTTGCTCAGGAAGTTTGATTGATCGGATCAACAGTGCTCTCATCTCAATGTTGTTCCCCGGCGCTCCAAGAATGTCATTCGTTTCCGTCTTGATAGAGCTTTCAACTTCTGGTCGCTTAGTAGAGTAGATCTCTTCAGCAGTATACCGACCCATTACTTGTCTTACAGTAGACCTGACTTCCGGACGAACCAGTCTGTTCTGGTAATCCATTCTGAAAGTCTCATAAATTTCACCAATACTGTCATACATTGGATGAAATCGTACAGTGATGTCCACATTGATGTTCAGACCATTCTTGTCTAATACATCCATCGTTTCTTCAATTTGATTCTCCGTTACATCATAAACGTAAGCATCACTCCATGGTGCTTTCAGATGATATCCTGGCCCAATGACATTGTCTTTATTTAATTCTCCTGATATCTTATTGAATATCACTGCTCGCTCTCCAGAGTTTACCTTGTAAATAAGGCTGTTGCCCAGGGTTAGAATCACAATCAATATAATACTCAGTACAATGACTATTGGTAAGTACTTTCGGTTATCCATAGTAGAATTATTTGTTCGTTTTGAGTCGTAAAGTTAACAATCAGAAAGAGAAATAAATGATTATTCTATATTGATCCTTTCAATTATTGATTTTCCAAATTATTTTAGCTTTTATTGCAATTCAACCAAATAAAAGTCCGGTTTATAAATCAATTTTTGATGAAATCTACGCTCAAATTATTACAGGAAACATTAGGGAAACCGTATGAAGATCTTGAATTTCTATTAGTTGCACTGAAGGAAATTCTAATCGAGAACGGTGAGGAAGAAATGGCGAACCAGATCCCCTGGATCAAATACATTCCAGAGCTTGAAACTCAGGAATTGACCGAAAAGCATATTCAATTATACTCATTGGTATTCCAATTGGTAAATATGGTGGAAATCAATGGAGCCGTACAAAACAGAAGACAACTTGAGGATAAGGACTTAAGTTCTGTAAATGGCTTATGGGCCAATAATTTCAAAAAGCTCAAAGATCAGGGAATTGGAGAAAAGGATATTGCTGTAAGGTTAAGAGACATTCGCGTGGAGCCGGTTCTAACGGCACACCCAACAGAGGCGAAAAGAGCCACCGTGCTGGAGCACCATCGTGAGTTGTACCTGCTTTTAGTACAGCGTGAAAACTCCATGTATACGGGCAAAGAAAAGGAGAATATCCGTCACAACATCAAGCAAACGCTTTATAGGCTTTGGAAAACGGGAGAGATTTTCCTGGAGAAACCAGATGTGCCTTCTGAGCTAAGAAATATTATGCACTACCTAATCAATGTCTTTCCAGAGGTCATTCCGGTTTTGGACAGGCGTATGTTGCAGGCATGGGAAGATATGGGTTTTGACAGGCAAACCATTTATGATCTGGAAGCCTGGCCGAAGGTGTCTTTTGGAGACTGGGTGGGAGGTGATCGCGACGGACACCCATTAGTGACTGACGAGGTGACGGCAGAAACACTGAAGACATTGCGCTTAAACGCAATAGTGGTCATTCGTCGTAAACTGATCGATCTGGTGAAGCACTTGAGCTTTACTGCAAGCTCGGATTCCGTGGATACGGAGTTGAAAGAGCGACTCTTCGACCTGAAAAATGAACTTGGAGCTAGAGGTGAGGAAGCGTATAGCAGAAATAGAGGAGAAGCATTTCGCCAGTTTATTAACATGGTTGTTACCAAACTTCCAGTTGATACGAAGCGTGGACATGCCACAGAGATTATGGAATATCCTGGCTGTTATGTAAACTCCAAGCAGTTGCTAATTGACCTTAAATTGCTTCAGAAAGCAATGCTCTCCTACGGAGCCAAAACGATTGCTCAGGATGATGTACACGCAACTATTAGAGCAGTTGAAACTTTTGGGTTCTATCTGGCAAGGGTAGATGTTCGTCAGAACAGCGCTTTTCATGATAAAGCAATTCAGCAACTACTGGAAGCTGCAGGCTTTGAAAAAACAGATTTTGGCAATTGGAGTGAGGAGGAACGTGTTGATTTCTTAAATGAAGAATTAAAGTCAAACAGACCTTTTACTCATCAAAATACGAAACTAGGTCCAAATGCCGAAGCGGTAGTCAATTGTTTGAGAGTGCTGGAGTCGCATATTGCTAAATATGATACTGACGGACTTGGTTCGTTGATTGTATCGATGACACGTTCAGTTTCGGACCTCCTGGCGGTATACATTCTAGCTAGAGAAGCCGGGTTAAACATCCAGACTGAAGAAGGTTTGGTTTGTAGACTACCGGTAGTTCCTCTTTTGGAGACGATTGAGGATCTGGAAAATGGGCCTGATATTATGAAAGGGTTCTTGTCACATCCGTTCACTCAACGGAGCATTAAGTATATCCAGGAGAAAGAAGAGACACCAATGCCTGTTCAGCAGATTATGGTCGGGTATAGTGATAGCAACAAGGATGGAGGAATCATGGCCAGCCAGTGGAATCTCTTCAAAGCGCAAAGTAGGTTGTATGAGACCGGAAAGCAGTTTGACGTGAAGATTCGGTTTTTCCATGGAAAGGGAGGATCTATCAGTCGTGGAGCTGGACCAACGCATTACTTTATCAGTGCACTTCCACACTCTACAATAGCCGGAGATTTACGATTAACAGAGCAGGGTGAAACCATCGCGCAGAAATATGCAAATAAGGTGAATGCTGAATACAACATTGAACTGTTGGTGGCCAGTACTGCTGCAAAGGCTGTCAATAGTCACTATACAGAGCGAAAGCCACATCCACAAGCTGATGTCCTACAGAAGCTTGCAGATCGTAGTAAGAGTCACTATGAGGCGTTAATGCATGAAGAGGGCTTTATTCCATTCTTCCGTCAGGCAACTCCTATTGATGCAATCGAAACAAGTAAAATCGGTTCTCGACCAGCAAAAAGAACTGGAGCTAATTCACTGGAAGATTTAAGAGCTATTCCCTGGGTGTTCTCCTGGAGTCAGTCACGCTTCAATATGACAAGTTGGTATGGAATCGGCTCTGCATTGAATGACTTAAAGAAAGAGAGTGCTGAGCAATATGCGGAATTCAAAAAAGCGTTGAAGCACGATCCATTTATTCGTTATGTATTGACCAATGTTGATACCAGCCTTGCCGCTACGGATGAAAATATCATCAAGCATTACATCTCTCTGGTCAAGGAGGACGATATCAGAGAGAAGTTTTCTAAGATGTTTCTCGATGAACTTCAATTAACGAGAGACATGCTAATGGATCTATTGGAGCAGGGAATAGAAGAGCGTAGAAAGAACCACTTTTATTCAAATCAGTTGCGAACTTCATTGATGGAAACTTTGCATAAAGAGCAGGTAATGCTTTTGGGTAAATGGCGTGAGCAAAAAGCCAATAATGATCCTGAAGCTGAGAAAACACAAGTTCAGTTGATGCTATCGATCAATGGAATTGCCTCTGCAATGAGAAATACGGGTTGATAAACAACCTTCCTAAGGCAACAAAAAATCCCTGTTTTTGATATAACAGGGATTTTTTTATGAACCCAAAATTTCTTGTGCCGCAGCACCGAGCTTCTTATCTAAAGTCCAAAGCGCAAGATCGTGCTTGATGGCTGCAGAAAGAATATAACAGTCAATCAATCCCATGCCATGCGCATAAAATTTGTTTTCGTTAGATAGTTTCCCAGCTTGGAGAAAAAGACTGTCTTCAGAGACTTTGGGAAGACTTTCCCACAATATCTCTAGTACTTCTCGTTCTCTTTTGCTTTTAACTCCCTGTAGTAGTTCTCCGAAAACAGCCGAAACAGTATAGACTTCCTGACGTTTCAAGTAGCTTTTGAGAATGTCCACCAAATCCTGATCGTCATTTCTGAGGAAAGAAATCCATACAGAAGTATCTACAAGAATCATCTCTTTCGATTCTGATTGCGAAGACCGTATGGCTTAAAGTCTTCATTAAACTGAAGTGGTTCTCTATCCAATTCCTCAAACACCTTATCAAGTTTCTTCATTCTAAGGTATTCTTTCAATGCGATTGTAATGCTTTCGGTGATGTTTTTACCACCGGTTGTGGATTTAACTTCTTCGATGAGCGAATCATCGATAATAGCCGTAACCTTCATGATCGTATAAATTATCGTATAGCACAAAAATACGATGTGCTATACGATAATGCAAGTATTTTAATCCTTAAATGGGCTCAGGTCCACTGTTTCCATTGCTTCTTTGTACTTCGGCCATTCAGTGTTCATGTAGCTATCAACCGTTTCATTGGCAGCTGCCATTTCTTTTTTGAACTTCTCGACTAGTGCCTCTTCAGTACTCGAAGGAGCATGCAAGGCATTTCCAAGATACCAGCTAGCTGTCCCCAAATGGTTTTCGACCGTGTTGGGTTGGTCTGCAGTAATACCCTGACGATCATCTTCTTTACCAAGATAAAGTGCAATAAAGCTATTGATGGTGTCCTTAACTTCTTTGCTTTGCTTGATCTGACTTTCCAGTCCCTTTTCGTCTTTCTCCTTCATACGACTAATGAGAGTCTCAACAATTTCCAGCTTTTCTTTCAGCTGCTCTAAATGGCCAAGAGCTAGTTCTTGATCAGCTTCAAGTGCTTTGATGGCATCATATTTGGCTTGAAGTATGCTCATCGGAACATTTCTTCTTGGGTCTCCTTTTACCTCAATGGATGCTTCCGATGATTGATCTCCAAAAGTGAGTTTTAATTTATAGGTTCCGGGCAAAACATCAGCTCCACCAGGTTCTCTGTTTACATTGAGTTCTCTTCTGCTCAACCTGTTAACACCCTTTTCGTCGAGCCTCCAATACATTCGGTTAACTCCTTTTTCTTTTGGCGCTTTTTGCTTTAACGTTCGAATAAGGTCACCTTTCGAGTTGAATACTTCTAAGGTTAGGGAGTCATAGCTTATTATGTCTTCTTCTTTAGAAACCTCTTTATCACCGTCTTCTGATTTCTCTTCTTCCGGAGCATTGACTACATAAGAAAGCATTGCACCACCACGTCTATTTTCTCCATTAAACATAGCGTCGGCGCCAAATCGAGTTCCAGCCGGCTGCTGATACATCGCCTGATAAGCCGTGGGAGGTTCAAATAGGTGAACTGTTTGATCTAACACACTTGTATTAGTCGCAGCGATCTTTCTCAAAGGACGGATGTCATCAATCACCCATGCTGCTCTACCAAACGTACCGATCACCAAGTCGTGCTCCCGTGGATGAACAACTAAATCCATGGTATTTACAGTAGGGTAGTCTTTATTCCATTTTGTCCAGCTCTCGGCACCATCAATAGAAATGTACAACCCATCATCGGTTCCTAAATAATAGAGTTTAGATTCCACGGGATCCTGAAGGATGGATAGCGTATAGCTGGTCACATCATTGGCATCCACTATACGTTCCCATGTCTTACCAAAATCGGTAGTACGGTAGGCATATGGAGTGTAGTCAAAATTCCTATAATTATTTGCTACAATGAGTGCTTCACCTGCATTTTTATTTGAAGCCTTTACTTGTGGAATCCAGATGAATTTCGGAAGACTCTTGATGTTCTTGCTCACCTCAGTCCAGGTGGCTCCACCATCTTTGGTGAGTTGGACCTTTCCATCATCTGTGGAAGCCCAAATAACACCTTTCTCGACAGGAGAAGGTTCTACAGCAATGACAGTGCAATAGTTCTCGGCACCCGTTGCATCCATTGTCAACCCTCCGGATTCGTCTTGTTTTTGTTTACTCTTGTCATTCGTTGTTAAATCAGGAGAGATGATCTCCCATGTAATTCCTTTGTCCGTACTCTTGTGTACAAACTGACTACCGAAATAGATGGTGCTGTTGTCAAATGGATCTTGAGCAATCGCTGAGTTCCAATTGAACCGAAGCTTTTCTTCCAGCTCAGGCGCAGTAGGTCGGATGTATTCGTTGTAACCTGTTTCTCGGTCATAAATGGCCACAAAACCTTCTTGTGACATACTATATCCGTAACGGCTATTATCTGGATCAGGTATAACATCAAAGCCATCACCAAAGGATATTTCCTGCCAGTAACTGTTGCGAATTCCCTGTGACTTCCAAACATATGCTGGGCCAGCCCACGAGCCATTGTCCTGCATTCCTCCATAAACATTGTATGGATACTCATTATCCACAGCTATGTGGTAAAATTGTGCTACAGGAATGTTCTCTACAAATCGCCAGGTTTGGCCTCTGTCACGAGAAATATTGAGGCCACCGTCATTTCCTTCAATTAAATAGTTGGGATCGTCCGGATGTACCCAGAAGGCGTGGTGATCAGGGTGGACACCGTTACTTGTTCCATAAGCGGGCATCAACCCTTCAAATGATTTACCTCCGTCATTACTTACGTTCACATACGTAAATACCGAGTAGATTCTGTTTTCATTAACCGGATCCACAAACAAATCGCTGTAGTAAAATGGTCTGTTTCCAATTTCTGATTTTTCACTTACTTTGGACCACTTAAACCCACCGTCTTCACTCTTGTAAAGTGCATTCTTCTTAGACTCAATTAAAGCGTAAACTATGTCTGTGTTACTTGGTGCAATGGCTAAGCCAATACGACCAAGATTACCTTTAGGTAACCCATCTTCATCGGTGCGCTTTACCCAATTGTCACCACCATCATGAGTTACATACAGTCCTGATCCTTCCCCACCGGAGGTAAAGAACCATGGTTGTCTGTAATGCTCCCACATAGCCACCATTAGCTTATTTGGGTTGCTTGGATCCATAACCAGATCTGCGGCACCGGTTTTGTCATTTACATATAAAATCTTATTCCATGTCTTACCACCATCGGTCGTTTTAAAAATTCCTCTTTCGGAATGAATACCCCATGGCGAACCGATTGCCGCTACATACACCGTGTTTGGGTTCATAGGGTCTACAATGATGCGGTGGATGTGTCGGGTTTTTTCGAGACCCATTTTTTTCCAGGTTTTACCACCATCAAGTGTTTTGTAAATGCCATCTCCACCATTGAGAGAGTTTCTGGGGTTTCCCTCGCCAGTACCCACCCAAATGACAGAAGGATTTGACTGCTGAATCGCCACAGCACCAATAGAGGCAGTTGTCTGTTCATCAAAAATAGGTTCCCAGGCTATGCCTCCGCTTTCTGACATCCAAAGACCTCCAGAAGCCGTGCCTACATAGATGACTTCAGGTCTTGAGTTCACCACATCAATGGAAGTTACGCGACCAGCCATTCCTGCCGGACCAATGCTTCTTGGTTCTATTCCTTTTAACAAATCCATATCCAGCTTTTGGGAAAAGGCCAGAGCAGGGATTGCTAGTATTACTGTTAGTAAGATTTTTCTCATGATATAAATTGGTTATGATTAAACTTAGCAATTTCTGCCTGATGACCTGAGTCGTTTTATATGACTGGATAAATAGCCGTTTGAAATGAGTTAATTAAGCCTTGCTATTGCATCATCTATCGGTGTGTCTCCACTAAGAAGCTCTAAAGACTGTTGATATAAGTGTTCCTGGCCAAGGGATTTTTCAATAACGGTAGCCACATCTGTTCTTGGGATTTGGAGATTGGCACGAGGAATTTCAACATCAAGAAGAACCTGATTCGTCCCTTGGTCATCGGTCAATCGTCCTGGTTTGATAATGGTATAGTTTAAACCTGATTGCATTAAATGTTTGTCAGCATCGGCCTTTGCCTCATAATAATGTTTCATGCTGTCCGGCCACTTATCAGGAGAGGCATCTGCTCCCAGAGCACTGACCATGATGAACTGTTGTATATTTTTCTTTACAGCAAGGTCAATGGCTTTTTTCGCTCCGATTCGGTCAACTAAGTGTGTTTTATCTGGCCCGGTGTGGCCACCAGACCCAGCCGTAAATACCACTGTATTAACTCCTTCAAAGGCATGTTCAAAATCCTCCTCCAGGTCGGCTAATATAGTTTCGATACCCGCATTGTTGAAATCTGCTTTTTGTGATTCCTTGCGTACCATTGCCACAGGCGTATGATGGCTTTTCTTCAACTTCTTCGAAAGAATTTTGCCGATTTTACCATTTGCTCCTATAATTAGTGTTTTCATAGTTTTTACTGTTTGTTTAGTAGTACTACAAGTAAGTGGGCAAATCGTTTGTCGTGAAGTGGACGAAATTGCCAATTGCTGGCTAATAACGTGTCTCATTTGAAAGGAATACCTGTAGTTTAGTAGAAAAGCCCTTGCTTCCATGAAAAATCCTGTTGTTTGTTTATTTGTCTTAACGATGCTTATAAACTCCTGCATTGGCACAGACCAGCTAGATGATCCGAAAGACCCAGCAATTCTAGTCAACGCAACCAGTGCAAGTCTGGAGATTGGGAATACCTACCAGATTGAGGCAACCTACTACTATAATATGTGGGTAGCTGATGAAAGTGCTCAGCTTCTGTGGAGGAGTGATGACCCTGAAGTCGCTTCGGTCAACCAAGTGGGACTTGTAACTGGCCAGAGTAAAGGTCAGACCCGAATATCTATAGTGTATCCAGGAGAAGACACAACAACAGTCACTGTGAATGTAGTGGGTGACTTAAATGACGTTTCAGAAGTCTTGATTTCAGCTCCATCCAGTTCTTTGGAAATAGGTGCAAGTATGCAGTTAGGGTTGGAGGTATACAACCTTGGTGGCGATCCTTACATTGGCGATGGAGATACCATCTGGTCTGTAAGTAATGAGCATGTAGCTACGATCGATCAAGATGGGAATTTGTCTGGTGTAGGAGATGGAAGGGTAGATGCTGTGGCTACTGTTGCTGGAGTAGCAAGTGAACCTTTGCCGGTTATGGTTGGGATGCAGACTCGTACGGGTTCCTTTCAGGGAGTAGGCAGCTATCAGGCAGATGGTACTTGTGAATTGGCCGAAGCAGATAATGGCGATTTGACCTTGACCTTTAGTAACGACTTTGCAACCAGCTTTGCCTTAGGTACATTCGTTTACCTGGCCAACACCACCGATGGTGCTGCAGTTCGAGCTCAGGGATTAGAACTAGGAGAAATAACCACTAATGGCAGTAAATTCTTCAACGTAACAAGTAAGCGCCCAGAAACGGAATTGGATGAATACCGATACGTCATCATTCTCTGTAAGCCTGCCAGTATCACTTTTGGATTTGCTGACCTTAACTAACCAATCGATCATGAGAAGAATCTTAAATACAGGACTTCTGGTACTTGTAGCTTATTCAACTTTTGCCGGTGGTGGATGGGTATATGGTAAGAATCAAGGTTATTTTAAATTGGCTGAAAATATGATTCGATCGCCCTATTTCTTTGATGGGGATGGAGAAGTGATCGATATTCCAACTACGAGCATTTATACCACAAGTTTGTATGCAGAATATGGACTAGGGGCTAACTGGAATATTATTGCTTATGTGCCTTTCTTTGTACGTGCTACACAAAATAAGCAAGTCTTCAACCAAAGTGGGTTAGAGAACGAAGGGTTTGACCTCAATTCATTTGGTGATACGGATTTAGCGATCAAATATGGTTTTAATCAGGGAGGAACAGTTGTTTTTGCTGCTAGCCTTACTTTGGGTATTCCTTCGGGACAAAGCGAACCCGAGGGTAGCTTGCAAACTGGGGATGGAGAATTTAATCAACTACTGAAGCTAGAGGCAAGTCATTCGTTTTACCCGAAACCATTTTACGTTACGGGTTTTGTCGGATTTAATAACCGCACCAATAGCTTTTCAGAAGAGGTTAGATTTGGAGGTGAAATAGGTTATACAAGTGAAAAACTCTATGCCATTCTTAAGGTGAAGAGTGTCCAATCGCTGTATAATGGAGGTGGTGATGCTGATGCAACCAATACTTTTTTCGGAAACAACATTGAATACTTTTCAATCACTCCTGAATTGGATTACAATTTCTCAGAGCATATTGGACTTAGTGCATCCGCCGGATTTGCAACATCCGGCAGAAATCAGCTGGCATCACCCAATTTTAGTCTTGGTCTTTACTATCAGCTCTAAAAGGCGATACTCAATCCAAAGTAAGGTGAAATGTATTGGGTTGCTTTGTAACCACCATCTGCTGATGGCGTAAAGGCCCAATAGTAATCCATTCCCACAGCAAGGAATTTATTCATGTGGTAAATGAATCGTACTTTGGCAAGCGATCGCTCATCAAAAGTAAACGCATCTTCCAAAGTGCTTAGATTTCCTTTGATATAGCTGGCGTGCATTGAAACCTTATCAGCTAAGCGGTCTACATCAGCATTCAAACGAACAGTAGCAGGCGTTTCCTCACTGATGTTATCCGGGAGCAATAGACTACCACCAAGCTGTACTTTTTGTAAGATATGTCCGGTAAGACTTCCATAAATCCCACTCATTTCTTCAGCAGCGCCTAAAGAATAGATTCTGGCGTCTTTGTTAATTTCATAAGTAGCATCGAAGAACTGCGGTAGATAGTGCTCTGTATAACTCAAGCGTTCTATGCGCATATCGGTGCTGAGCAAGTTGGCAATGAAATTAAAGCGGAAATTTAATCCTACGCTTTTCCCAGAACCATCGGAGAATCCATCAGACATGGTCGAAGGCTCTCCAAGAACGGAGTTGTTGGTCTCTAACGAATCAACAAGAGCAGGAGAGGACACATTTAACTTCGAATACTGTGCGAATAAGTCAATCTGTATAAACGGTACCCTTAAAAGAGTTAAACCCATGTCCACACCAAAGGCGCCAATTCCATCTTTTGTGAACTGATAGGTAGTAGAAGTGCTATCGCTCGTAACAATTTTTGTTTGATCGCTATCACGAACGATAGGTGTACCAATTTCCAATGTGTTGATGATTGGAACAGACATCCACCCTAAAGGACGTAGATAAGGTCTAATGGCAAACAGGTTAGCAGAACCCGGATTGAAATCACTGTACAATCCTTCGATTCCAATTAAGTATCTCCAGTTTAGATCGTAGTGCAGTCCAACCTTACGTTTTTCAAAACTGGTGGTATTGGTGTAGTTGTTGACCAACCCACCATAGCCAACCATGGTATTGTCTAACTGGCCTACTTTCACATAGACATGGTCTTTTTTCTGAACTCCATATCGGATATAGGTGATCAAACGAGTAACTCCAACGCCATCTTCAAAGATTTCTGTTCGGATTTTTTTGTCATCTAAGCCATACAGGATTGGAATATTTAACCCCACACCAACTTTTCCGATTGCAAAATCAGGGTTTAGGGTCATTCCAGCAAAATATTGGCCATCGATTTGTGTGAGCGTAAAACCTCCGTTAAATGAACCTCCCGATGGCGGACCGCCCATTCCACCTCTAAAGTCATTGATTGGTTTGCCCTCTAGTCGCTTCTTTTCCTTTTTCTCTTTTGGCTCTTCTTCATCTTCCTCTTCTTCAACATCTCTATCAAGATCATCCAGAATGTCTTCGGTTACAGATGGAGTGATGGTGGTATCGCTCGGGATGTACGCTTCTTCAAGGACGGGCTCAGATTTGGTCTCCGTACTATCTGCAACTACTTCTTCTGCATACTGGGTACTGTCTGATGGTAGCGAGTCTAAAGCCACCTTAGATTCAGTTACAGAAGTGGTGTCGGGAAGTAAACCCTTCTTTCTCAACTTTTCCAGCTCTTTCTGTCGCTTGGCTTCTTCCTTTGCTTTGCGTTTGTCTTCCTTTGCTTTTTCCTTGGAGTCTTCCCACAAGTAGGAGTAGTCAGCATAGGGGTCATCTTTCTTGGTCTCCTGAGCTGTAGCCCAGAGACTACTAAAAAGCATCAAGGTAAGAATAGAAAAGAGCTTAATAGATGTCATAATTGCGTGGTTGTTGATACTTGCAAAAATAGTATAATTAAGTATTGTCAAACTACACTTATAAGGTAGTAGTTCTTTTTACCCTTCTGAGCGAGTAAATACTTGCCTTGAAGTAGATCAAAGTTCACTTCATCATCGGCATTACCTACTTTCTGTTTATTAATACTCACTCCTCCACCTTTGATCATTCTTCGTGCTTCTCCTTTGGAGGAAAAGACAATGCTATTGGTTACGTCACTCAGCAAGTCCGTAACGTTGGCAGTTTCTTCTAATTGTACTTTAGTTATCTCGGTTTGAGGGACACCTTCAAAAACTTGCAATAAGGTTCGCTCATCAAGCTCCGCCAAATCCTCAGTTGTTGAATTACCAAATAAAATTGCCGATGCCTTTTTAGCCTTGCCCAACTCCTCTGCCGAATGTGCCATGGTGGTTATTTCATCGGCCAGTTTGTTTTGTAATGCTCTTTGGTGCGGTGCTTCTTTATGTTCGGTAATCAAGGCTTCAATCTCTTCTTTCTGCAAGAAGGTAAATATTTTGATGTACTTCTCAGCGTCTTCATCAGAAGTGTTCAGCCAATACTGGTAAAACTGGTAAGGAGACGTTCTTTCTGCATCAAGCCAAATGTTACCACCCTCGGTTTTGCCAAACTTGGTGCCATCAGCTTTGGTAATCAATGGACAGGTCAAAGCATACGCTTTACCACTACCAATACGGCGAATCAGTTCTGTGCCGGTGGTAATGTTGCCCCACTGATCGCTACCACCCATCTGAAGCGTACATTTTGATTCACGATAGAGGTGCAGAAAATCATACCCCTGTACGAGTTGATAGGTAAACTCTGTAAAACTCATTCCATCGGAGGATTCAGATGAGAGTCGCTTTTTCACAGAATCCTTCGCCATCATGTAATTAACGGTAATGTGCTTGCCTACATCTCTTATAAAATCAAGAAATGAAAACTCCTTCATCCAGTCGTAGTTGTTCACTAGTTTCGCTGCATTTGGAGCATCAGAATCGAATTCCAAAAATCGCGATAATTGTTCTTTGATCGAGTTTTGGTTATGTCTTAAGGTTTCCTCATCCAGTAAGTTTCGCTCGGCTGATTTTCCAGAAGGATCGCCAATCATGCCTGTAGCTCCACCAATCAAGGCATAAGGTTTGTGACCACATTCCTGAAAATGTTTGAGCATCATCACACCCACCAAATGGCCAATGTGCAAGGAGTCCGCTGTTGGATCAATTCCCATATAAGCAGCTCTCATCTCTTCCATCAGGTGTTGGTCAGTCTCTGGCATGATGTCTTGGATCATGCCTCTCCATTTCAGCTCTGCAACGAAATCTTTCATCGATTCTGGTTAATTGTGGATTATAATGAGGCGCAAAAATAGGCTTAAGCCCGTAAAGGACATAACCCGTGTAGACGTTTTTATTTTGGAGCTATTTGAAGAATGCTATTCCTAGTAGGTCTTCCGTCAATTCCCACAGCTTTTGTGCTTTGCTTTCATCTCGAGAATCTCGATCAGAGCTTACCTTTACGGGCTTACCTTTGTATTGTCTAAACCCATCAGGCCCATAGTATTCGCCGTTTTTAGCTTTTGGGTCTAATGCTGCTCGCAAAATAGGCAAGGCTCCTTTATCCGGTTTCTGAAATAGGAAAGGGGATATGAGATGACCTAGTCCCACGAGCAACTGAGGAATGTTTCGGCCTATTTCGGTAATGGTAACACCTGGGTGGGCTGCAAGACTGGACGTTTGGTAGTTTTTGGATTCTAATTTTCTGGCCAATTCGTACGTGAACATCAAACAAGCCAACTTACTCTGCCCGTAGACTTGTCTGGCGTTGTATCTTTTTTGCGAATTGATATCTTGAAAATTGATATCTCCCCATGCATGAGCCAGACTGCTTAAGGCTACGATACCTGAATCTTTCGTTTGCTCAAGTGTAGGCAATAGCAGGCTGGTCAAAAGAAAGTGTCCGAAATAATTGGCTGCCATTTGACTTTCCAAACCATCTTCCGTGGTGTCATATGGAGGCATCATGACTCCAGCATTATTAATCAAAAGATCCAAGCGGTCATAGTTTTGAGCAAATGCTGGTGCAAATTCAAGAACAGACTTATTACTACACAGGTCTAGACGAAGAGACTGCAACTTAGCTTGGGGGTTAAGCTTCTTAATTCGCGAGATGGCTTTGTTGGCTTTGTCCAAATTGCGACATGCCAGTATCACTGTGAATTCCTTTTCTGCTAGTACTTTAGCGGTTTCATAACCTAGTCCGACATTGGCACCGGTCACTACAGCGACACGCTCTGGCTGTACAGGAATTTTATTCAAATTGAAAGTCATTCAGTTAAGACTCCCGATAGGTTAGGATTGTTCAATGATTACCTCAAAACTTAATTCGGATGTAGCCTTACCGGAGAAATGTCCCTGTACTGGAAAGGTGTTAGCAGGAAGGTAACTAGCCACAACCGGAATGTAATGATCAGTGGCTAATAGGCCAGAGTTTGGGTCTAAACCGATCCAGCCCGCACCCGGTAAAAATGCTTCCACCCAGGCATGCAATTCATGTCCTTCACCCAGCTCAGGATTGAACGAATAGCCGCTCACAAAACGTGCAGGAATGTTCAGACTTCTAATCATTTGAATCATCAACCAACTGAGATCTCTACAAGAGCCAGTTTTGGTGTTGAAACAATCGGAGATAGCGAGTAGTGTAGGCTCATAGCGTACCGTATGATTCCAATCAGCATAAAGCTCTCGATTTAGGAAAGTGAGAAGCGTTACGAGGTTGGAGCCCGCTGGGTCGGTTACTTCTTTTACCCATTTGTTTATTTCCACGTCCATGGGTTCAAGCTCCAGGTATGGCTGCATGATGGACGGCCATAGACTGGGCAAAGGAGTCACGATAAAGTCAAATGGATTGATTTCGTGTGTCTCCACAATAATTTCAGTCTGGATTTTCAGTAAAGAATGCTCTCCATGAAACCAGCATTGGTGAAATGCATTGTTTTCTGCATCAACACGGAAAGCCAATCCAGACGGGTCAGGAGCGACTCCCAGTTTGAAGTCAAGAAGTTGAAGATAGTTGCGATGGGCGGGATAAAAATACAAATGATGTGGCTGTAGCGTAACCGCCTTGTCGTATGCGTACTCGGTTAAATGTTTGATGAACAACCTCACTGGATCAGTGACATTTCCTCGTTCGTACTAAAGGCTCGTGATAGAGCCACAGCAGGTAACTTATCGATTCCATCTTTGAGGCGACTATTCCAAAATTCAGAGATAT
>JAMWZA010000132.1 GCA_024305105.1 Marinoscillum sp. | reverse complement strand
CGCTACGAAAGCACTTTCAGAAATGGAAGTGCTTTATTGTTTCTTTTAATCAACTGCCTAATTCAAACCATAACACAATTTCTACTCTCATCAATACAATATAACTTTACAGTTATACGTGTATGAATTATGAAAAAGTCCGTTTTACTTCTATCTGTACTGATCCTTATATTCTGCTCTTGTAAAAAGGACGATCCCGCGCCAAAGACCGAGTCCATACTTGGAACATGGTATAGCACTGCCTCTGTTGTTGCCAATTGTACCGATGAGGAATCGAATGGAGACTTGACCTTTAGCTGTCCAAATGGTGACTGTATCTCTTACACGTTTGTAGAAGACTCTGTAGCAGGCGAGGAGGTGGGAGAAATGATCTTGGAACAACTGTACTCATACCGGAGAACTACCAATGGAAGCACCTCCAATGAATCCGGATCATTCAGCCTGAGTGCTGGCAAGATAGAACTATGTATTGATGAAGAGGGCGAAGTATCATGCAGAACTTTAGATCTGGTACTCTCCGGAGATGAGCTTTCACTTACAGGAACTGATCAAGAAACAGACTGTAAAGAAGTCGTTTCCTTTGATCGAGAAGCTTCCGAATAGGCTCCTTTGGTGATTTATGGCACAAATGGCTTATCATTGCAACAATCACCATGGCCTACGAAACTAAGAATCCAATAAAACTGATCTTTTACCGCCTGAAAGATCTGGACGGACTTAAGAACTTCCTTGAAACTAAGCAGTTTCAATACACCATCATTGGGCTGATCCTGTTGAATGCCATTACCATTGGATTGGAAACATCCCCCACTGTCACAAATGCATTGGGTAGCTGGTTAACGCAAATAGACAAATACATCTTAGTTGTCTTTACCCTGGAAATAGCCTTAAAAATCGTTGCTTACAGGCATCGATTCTTTTCAAGTCCATGGAATCTATTTGATTTCCTAATTGTAGCAATTGCTCTGATCCCGGCTGCAGGACCATTGCATATTTTGCGAACGCTACGAATACTTAGAACGGCACGTTTAATCAAAAATGTTCCGAAACTGCGCTTAATCATAGAGTCACTTCTTAAATCCATCCCGAGCATTGGATGGATTGCTGTTTTGCTTTTTATGATTTTCTACATCTTTGCGGTAATAGGGACTGATCTCTATATGGACGAGTTTCCAGAGCTTTTTGGAAATATGGGCAAGACGTTTTTTACACTCTTCCAAGTCATGACGTTGGAGAGTTGGTCTTCAGGTATTGCCCGCCCCATGATGGAAGAGCTGCCCTTTGCTTACCTGTTTTTTGTTCCTTTCATCTTACTGGCGACATACACGACACTAAATGTGTTTATCGCTATTGTGGTCAACACCATGAATGAGCTCAATCGTGCTGAAATGAAAGATGAGGAAGCTCGAATGCGAGAATTTGTTCATCAGGAACATGCAGAAATGCTCGCTTATCTCAAAAGCATTCAGCAAAAAATCAATCGGCTAGAGAAAACGATTGATAAAGACGAAACCAAACAGAAATAGTCTTCTCCGTCACCGCATTCTTATCTACCAATTCGCCATTCTCGTATCGGTAAGCAATGGTTAACTCACCTTGTTGATCGTACCATTTAGCAATTCCATCTAATTGACCGTTCCTATAATTGCTCTCCTCCAACATCTTTCCAGATTCATAGTACTTTTTCACGGGGCCTTCCAGTTGACCGTCGATGTAGTTTCTTGTTTCGATCACCTTACCGCGTTTGAACACCCGATAATCGCCGCTAAGTTGATCATGATGATAGTTTGATTTGACTGACGGGTATCCTTGCTTATCAAAAGCAATGGTGATTCCCTCCTTTTTGCCATAATGATAAGTGGTCAAAGCTGAGATACTTCCCTTATCATCATAAGTTAACCAGGCCCCATGCTTTTGCCCGTCTACTTCATTCCCTTCCTGCAAGGTATTTCCATCTACCTGGCTGTAAACATAACTAACCTCAGAATCTTCATAAGTAATTCGTTCTGCACCTAAGGGAACCAATTCACCTCCAGATGAAGTGGTATTCGTCTCACACGAAAAACAGAAAACAATACAAGAAATCAAAAGTGTAGTGCGTTTCATATTCAGTCAATACTTGGTTATTGTAACCTCAAATTTATTAAAAGACATTTTTTTAACGAATATTCTAAATTCAAAAATCTATTAGCATTCTTTGCAGTACAATTTTAAAAGCAACAATGAACAATACCTACCTGGAAGAGTGGTTAGAACAAACCAAAAGAGCTCCTGAGAAACTGGAGGGGATTTTCACCAACCTAACAGAGGAAGAACTCAACCACAAACCGAGCGCTACATGTTGGAGCATAGGTGAACTAGTAGACCATATTATGGTGACGAATTCACTATATCTACCTAAATACCGAAAGATAATTGAAGGTAATCACAGAAACCCGTTCTCTTCCCGGTTCAAATACGTAACAAATTTTTTGGGTAAATCCATATTGCATTCCGTAGACCCCGACAATAAGAAAAAGCTCAAAACGGTGAAAAAATTTGAACCTCACAACAAGCAGTTCAAATTAGATCAGATCGTCAAATTTCAAAAACTAAACGAAGAGTTAATAGACCTGGTAGTCAAAACAGATCATGTCAATCACCAAAAGACTTACATCGTTTCTCCGGCAAGTCCTTTGATCGTTTACTCGTTGGAATATGCCAACAAAATCATTCTTTGGCATGGACTGAGACACATCCAACAAGCTGGCGATGTTCTTAACAAGCACGTAGAGAAAGTATAGCTACAATTCATCCCGGTTATTTGACAATTCGGTCAATACAATTCTGAAAAAGGTCCTGCATGCGGTTGATTTGAATCAAATTCAAGGTCATGCAAACACTCCTTACATACTCACATGCGGCAGCAGGAGCCCTCGTACTTATCCTGGGTCTTGTCAATTTCCTCAACAAGAAAGGAAGCAAAACCCACGTATTAACAGGAAGAATCTATGTTGGTGCGATGTGGTGGATTTGTCTCAGCGCATTTCTAATCATCACTTTTTACCGATTTAGTTTCTTTCTCATGGTCATCGGTGTATTGACTTTTTATGCGTCATTTGTTGGAGTACGCGTTCTCAATCGGAAGCAACATGGATCAGAAAAGTGGTACGACTGGGCTGTTTCTATTATTACTTGTGCTTTTGGAGTTGGTTTATTTGGATATGGTGTTTGGATATTTTTAAAGGTAGGCGGGTTTCATTGGCTTGGGGCACTATCCCTTCTTTTCGGCTTTTTCACTAGTCAGTCGGGTTGGAAAGACATTCGCTTTTTCCTGTCTGATAAAGAAGAGGAAAAAATGTGGTGGCTCTATCAACACATTAGCGCAATAGGTGGTAGCTACGTCGCAGCGATTACTGCCTTTGCCGTACAGAATAGTCGCATATTTCTACCAGAACATTACAACTGGTTAGCATGGGTACTACCAGCAGCCTTGCTCTCTCCGGTGATATCAGGAGTAGTGAAGAAGCAAAAACAAAAAAAAGCCAGACTAGCTGGCTCTTGAATTCTTTTATGTTGTATACATGGAGTTAAACATCACATAATCTGTCGTCAGGTCAGTACCCCAGCCGATAGCCGAGGCTCTCCCTTCTCTCAGCTTCATTTTAATGATGATTTCCGATTGCTTCAGGATTCGTTTGACCAAATTCATATCAAACTCCAAAGGCCTCCCCTGCTCCAGCATCTTCACCTCTTCGTTTTCATTGCCCAGCCACAAGTCTACCTTGTCAGGATCGAAATGGATTCCTGAACGTCCCATGGCTGCCAAAACTCGCCCCCAGTTAGGGTCACGACCAAACATGGCCGTTTTCACCAAAGAAGAGTCAGAAACCACACGAACCAGCTGTCTAGCGTCGTCCTTGGATTTTGCTCCGGTTAAATGATATTCAATGAATTTACTGGCACCTTCACCATCAGATATAATCAGCTTGGCAAGGTGCGTCATCAGCTCATGAAGCTTTTCTTTAAAAGTCAGATAATGGGGATCACTTGCAGATGTGATCATCTCATTATCTGCCAGACCATTAGCCATGATACTCGCCATGTCGTTGGTCGAGGTGTCGCCATCTACAGTGATCATATTGAAAGAGTCATCCACTGCTTCTCTAAACGCCTTGTCCAGCAACTTCTGATCGATGTTTAAATCAGTGAATGCAAAAGCCAGCATAGTGGCCATATTGGGATGGATCATTCCAGATCCTTTGGCAATACCACCAATATTGATCGTATTACCATCTATTTGAAATTCCACAAAGCCCTCTTTTGCAAAAGTATCTGTCGTAAGGATGGCATTCGCAGCGAAGCTCCCTGCGCGTGAGTTTTCGGAGATTTTCTTTACGTTTTCTTTGATACCATCTACCACCTCTTCAGTAGGAAATGCTCTACCAATTACTCCAGTAGAAGCAACCATTACCTGGTTCGTATCGATTTTGAGCTCATCCGCCATTACTTTGGCCATAGCCAAAGCTCCTTCTTCCCCTTGCTTCCCTGTCACAGCGTTGGCGTTGCCCGAGTTACAGACAATTGCCTGAGACATGTACCCTGTTTGTTCTAAATGCTTTTTCGTCAACTTGATTGGCTCCGCTACAACCAGGTTTTGCGTAAAAACTGCAGAAACCTTGGCCGGAACCTCTGAGTACATGATCGCCAAATCGCGTCTCATGGACTTCACACCGGTGTGTGCTCCCCAGCATTTTATACCTCTTACATTCGTGATGTTTCGAATCATGTTCACAATTGAAAATAGTTTAGTTTATGGTTGTAGTGGTGTAATGGTTAGTCCCGCAGTTTCCTCTAACCCGAGCATGATGTTCATGTTCTGAACAGCTTGACCAGCTGCTCCTTTGACCAAATTATCGATAACACCGATCGTGATGATCGTATTTGTTCTTTCATCATAAGTTACAAATACATCACAGTAATTGGTCCCTCTAACTTGTTTTAAGTTCGGTAAATCTTTTGACACGCGTACAAACGGTTCATTATCGTAATAGTCGTGATAGATTTTCTCTAAATCCTCTGTTGAAACAATCCGATTAGGCTTGGTATAGCACGTAGACAGAATTCCCCGATCTACAGGAAGTAAATGTGGGGTAAACAATACCGAAGCTTCCGAGTCTGCGTATTTGCTGATAATCTCTTGTATCTCAATTGTATGACGGTGATTCTTTACGCCGTATGCCGTGAAATTGTCATTCACCACGGGAAAATGTGTGTTTGGCTTGGCTTTGATGCCCGCACCAGTCACCCCAGTCTTAGAATCGACTGTAATTTGGTTTTTTTCGATCAAGCCTTCTTTAAGCAATGGTGACAAAGCCAAAATGGCTGATGTAGGGAAGCAGCCTGGATTAGCCACAAGCTTTGCTTCAGCGATTCGCTTTCTAAACAATTCTGGAGCTCCAAATACTGCAGATTCGAACCCTGGCTCATAGCTATGATCTTTGTTGTACCATGACTCGTAGACATCCCTGGATGATAGCCTGAAATCCCCGCTCAGATCCACTATTTTAAAGTTTCGTTCATAGTTATCCTTGACGAAATCCATGGAAACACCATGAGGCAGTGCCAAAAACACCAGATCAAGGTCATAGTCTGATATGTCATTGATACTTACTAGCGTTGGCTCAAAGATGTCCCTGTACTGCGGATGAACATCCGAAAATTTTTCTCCTTTTCTACTCTCAGAAGTAATTGCACTAATTTCAATATCCGGATGGTTGATAAGTATTCTTACTAGCTCTGATCCGGTATATCCGGTAGCACCTACAATGGCTACTTTAAATTTTGGCATCTATCTATGTTCTTTGATTGATTTCAATAATACGTCGATCACTGTCTCAAGGTCCTCCTGTGGAATGTTCAATGGCGGTACGAGTCGAACAACCGTTCCTGCTGTTGCATTGGCAATCACGCGATGTTTAAGCATCATGGTAGTTACGATTGGTTTTGATTCTACATTCAGCTCAATCCCTATCATCAAACCATACCCACGCACTTCTTTGATCTCAGGGTACTCACTCATTACGGAAGTGATCTTATCCTTTATCCATTGACCTTTGGTGGCTGCTGCTTCCAGCAATCCTTCTTCTTCTATAACTTCTAAATTGGCCAAAGCTGCCGCACAAACGAGTGGATTGCCTCCGTAAGTTGTGCCATGATCTCCCCAATCAATCGCCTGACCAGCCTTCTCAGTGGCTAAAACCGCTCCTATCGGAACGCCAGCACCTAGACCTTTAGCGAGTGTCATCACATCTGGTTTTACGCCAAAATGCTCATGAGCAAACATCTTCCCTGTTCTGGCGATACCGCACTGCACTTCATCAAAGACCAGCACCAAATTATGCTCATCACAGAAAGCTCTGACATCTTTCAAGAACTGCTTATCTGCCGGATTAATCCCGCCTTCGCCCTGTATCGGTTCCAGCATAATCCCTCCTACTTCGTCCGTAACCATTTGCTTGAGCGCATCCAGATCATTGAAAGGCACATGCATGAATCCCTCTGGAATCGGCGCAAAGCCATTCATCATGGCTTCTTTTCCAGTAGCTGCTACTGTGGCGAGAGTCCGACCGTGAAAGGCATTTTTCATGGCAATTATTTTGCTGCCACGGCCGTTTTTAGAGGCATATTTTCTTGCAATCTTAATGGCTCCTTCAGCTGCTTCTGCACCGCTATTTCCAAAAAAAACGCGCTCCATACCTGACAACTCTGCTAACTTTTTGGCCAGCGCTACTTGTGGCTCAGACAAGAAAAAATTAGAGATGTGTACCAACTCGTGTGCTTGTTTGGCAATAGCATCCGCCACCTTTGGGTGACAGTGCCCCACATTATTAACCGCTATACCAGCAAGGGCGTCAATGTATTCATTGCCTTCCATATCCCACAACCTGGACCCACTACCTTTTTTAAAAGCTAGCGGATAGCGCTTAAAGGTGGGCAAATAATGCTTTTGATCTAACTCGTGTAACTCTGAAGTAGAATAACTCATTGGTTATTTAGATATAATTGTTCCTGTTTGTTTTTTAGCTATTAATGCATCCAAAAGGGAGTTCTCTTTGGTTCCATTAATTATTCTGGCTGAGTGCGCACCCTGATCTAAAGCAATCTGGCACGACTCTACTTTTGGAATCATGCCGCCTACAATTACCTTATCAAAAAGTGGGGCTAACTCATCGTATTTCAACTCATTAATCAATGAAGAAAAGTCATCCTTATCCATCATCAACCCGTCTACATCTGTAAGTACACAATAATCATCGGCTCCTACAGCTCCAGCTACCGCTCCGGCCATCATGTCTGCATTGATATTAAAAGTACCTCCATTCTTATCAGGAGCCACACAAGCCACTACCGGCACGTACCCTTTGTCCATTAAATCAAAAAGTATAGTCGGATCAATGGACTCAATATTACCTACCTGACCCAGATCTATGGAAGTGTCACCATCTTTATGAAATCGCTTAATGGCAGTAGCCATACCACCGTCCTTTCCACTCAGGCCTACAGCTCGCTGGCCAAGGTGATTGAGTAAAGTAACGAGACCAGTATTCACTTCCCCCACCAGAGTCATCTCTATATACTTCATGGCCTCTCGTGTAGTCTTACGATGACCTCCGATAAACTCTGATTCGATTTTAACTTTAGAAAGAATGCTATTAATAAAAGGGCCGCCTCCGTGAACAACGACCACTCGGTGCCCTGATTGCTGCAGTGCGCAGATATTCTTCATTACAGAAAGCTTAATCTGGTCATTGACCATAGCATTCCCACCGTACTTTATGACTATTGTTTGTTTCTTGCTGATAATTAAAAAATTTGGCTTGACTTTGTGTTGAACTGCTCTTCTACAAAGAAATCAATTATCCAGCGTTTTGTTTAATAAACTATCGGTTTTCTTAAGAATTTGGCCGTTTTTCGAAATAATCGCTGCCAAAGTGTTCTGTCCTCTTCTCATATACTCCAAATGCTGAGCTTGCTGCCGTATCATCTTCTCCAGCTCTTTTACATTTTCCGTATTAACAGAGGTACGGCTTGTTACTTCCATCAACTGCTCCGATTGATTGGTCAATGTGTCTAAAATCACCTGACTCAACTCCTGATTTTTGATCACAGCCGCGTTTTCCTTTCTGATTTGTTTCATTTCCACTTCGATCCCTTCCTTAATCACCCGATAGTTCATGTACAGATTCAGGCTGCTCACACCAATCAATAGCACAAACCCGGTTATGAGAATTGCTTTTAGAACATTCCCCTCTCGTTTCCGGGTGGATTGAAAGTTCCTTTGGACCAAATCATCCAACGAATGATTGATTTTGTACTTTCTGTTAGCCAGGGTAAGCAGCTTAGAAGCCACAGACAGGTCTGGAAGAAACTGACCCTCTACATCCACATCACTGGTACCACAAACTTCCGTATTATCACTCATCGGAAATGCTTCCCAGCTACTCACATACCCTCTTTTCTCCAGGTAACTGATGAGGTCCAGTACCTCCAGTAAATAGCTCATGACTGCTTCTACCTGTTCTTTCGAAGTGTAGATCAGCAGTTTCTGCTGAAAGCTGCTGATTTCAAATTTCCCGAAATCCCACACCGGCTTGATGAAATCAATAAGTCGGAATACAGGCTTATACTGATTCGCAAGGTCACTGATTATTTGTTTTTCTATATCGCTGTAAGGACGCATTACTTCACAATCTTTCTTGGGATAGCCGAAGGCAGTCGGCTAAGCATCTCATTATTGATTAATTGAGTGATCTGAGTAAAAGAACTGATATTGATGGTATTGCTTTTTTGTCGGCCAACCAGAACAACCTCTTCACCTACATGCACATCTGAAATATGAGAGACATCTACCATAAAGAGATTCATATTGATTAAACCTACGATCGGAGCTTTCTTTCCTTTGATCAACACATGCCCCCGATTGGACTGGCCTCTGGGGTATCCATTTGAATAACCCAAAGGAAGAACCGCAACTTTCATATTATGTGTAGCCTGATAACTTGTTCCATACCCTATAAATTCACCTTCATCCACACTGCGAAGATCCATTACGTCTGTTTTCCAGGTAAAAAGTCGTTTCAGCGCCCCGTTAGAGGTTCTAGCACCGGTTTCCTGAAGATGTGAATAATAAATATCAGGACTTGGCCAAAAGCCATATTGGGCTACCCCGATACGCACCATATCATAGACCGTATCCTTAAAAGCTAAAGCAGCCGCAGAACATGCAATATGTCGTATTTGAGGCATGAAGCTCTTCTTTTTACACTGCTTTAAAAACTCTTTGTACCGGTCATGCTGCATGTTGATTTTAAACTGATTGGAGAAACTTTCCGCTCCACCAAAATGTGTACACAATCCAGTAAATTCCACATGTTCCTTGTTCTTTTTCAAGAACGTAAGTGTTTTTGGAAATTCACTAGCGTGCATACCCGTTCTATTCGCTCCTGTTTCCACCTCTATGTGTACGTGAGCTTTCTTACCCAGGGCTTTTGCTCTTTTTAGAGTTACTTCCAGACGGTCGTAATTAAAGACGAAAAACTCTACATCATTTTTAATCGCCCAGTCGATATCCTCATCGTAAAGGATACCCATCACCATGACTCTGGTTTTACCATTCTTAGCTTCCAAAACCTCCTGAGCCTCAAATGCTGATGCGGTAGCAAAATGATCCACGCCTGCCTTTTCAGCCATCTTCACAAACTCATGTGTACCATGACCGTAAGCATTGGCTTTAACTACTGAAGATATCCGAGCGTTCCCGCCAATTTTCTTACGTATAAAATTAATGTTATTGGTTAAAGAAGATTGACTCAGTTCTATTCTCGAGGAGTGTCTTACCATATTTTGCTTTGTTGATTCCAGAAATAAGATTTACCCCAGCTGCTTTTTGCCAACTCACTCACCTCTGCCAACTCACTTGCAGGCACGTTTTGAAGAAATCCTTTTATGTCTAAATGATTGTAATGAAACGCATATACCCGGGCTGAGAATTGATTGATCGGTAATGACGACTCGCCAGGCTTCTCACCATGGCCATGTACAGAAGGTTTGATCTCCTGTCCCCAATCCTGTCTTCCCTCGTTATTCGGATTGAGGAAATAGGCTCGCACCTCACCGTGCTTATCCTTGTCGATACGAAGTAGGGAAATGGCATGAAAACCAACCATATCTCCCTTATTACTTGTAATAAAAATCCCGACTGGGTTTGGGTAAACCATTTCTCTTCCACCATTGTAAGACGGATGAAATGCTGCATAAAACACCCTAATGAATCCGTCGTAATCCAAAATTGAATTGCTTAGATAGTCGTAACAGGATGCAAAACTCAACTGAATCCATTGTCCATACATCAGCGGATTAACCCACTTATGCGGATCTTCACCGCGACCAGAGCTGAGCTTCATCATCTCATTGTAGATCTTGTCCAGATGCGGAACTAGTACTACAGACACCGGATCTAAGTTATAATCCAGTTTTTCAAGCAGTCCTTTCAATAATAGATTGGAGGTGAGATCACGATTCTCAAACCTCATCACCAAATTATTTTGTGTCGCTACAGTAATGATCATATCGATCAACTTGGCTGGTGCATGCTGGCTCCACATGCTGATTCCTCGCGCAGATTGGCAAGTCGGATTATTTCCCTGACCAACCCCCAATGGCTGACCTAGTACTTTGATGGTACCTCCTAACAAATACTGCAAGGCAGATACATCCACATCTGGGTGAATCAACGATTTAATGATCCGTTTCTCCACCTGAGCGTTCAGCTTAATTTTTCTAAGGTTTTCCAGCCCCACTCGAACAGGTCTTCTGGAAAACAGGTTTTTCCCAAGCATTCTGGACAATCCATAAATGCACTGACAGTTGTCAGGGCTGACTATTTCCATAATGAGGGTAGATACCAACTCGTGAAATTTCTCCCACTCGGCTATGCCTCTGTCATTAAGATCAAGACTGTTTGGCACCAATTGAGGATGATCCTGCACCAATTTCTTAAGCAGCAATGGATGGTATTTGCTAACCAATCCTGTTGCATTCATGTAGTACCCAAAAGCATCGGCCTCCGCCGTGAGGGTCTTAATATCAGCATTCTGTAAAAAAACCAGATAATCCTCTATGGAAGTATGTTGCTTGGATCCCTCTGAAGGGGCATTGATGGCATTGATGTAAAGCCTGACTTGTTTATCAGTCTTGGTATCTCCTGAGGTATCAAATCGTTCGTCAACTAATCTGATTAATTCTCGTGCCTTACGGGTGACAATGGGTCTCTGGGCACAGATCAACTTAATCTCCTCTGCGAGCTTTTGATATACCCCATCCAGATCAATCTCCGAGACGATGAACCCAAACAAATTGAAAGACTTCTTGAGCTCTCTTTCAGACATGACATTTCTGGTCTCCTCTGTAGGCTCCTTCAATGCAAACTCCAGATTATGCACCATCACTTCCTCCAGGAAACTCTGAGCATCCTCGGCACTAATCCTCGGACTCTGATAGTCGCCATTGGCGTAAGCCAACAAACGCAGCTCCGATAGAATTTCAAAACTAGAAGAAGGGTGACCGACTTTTAATGTTCCCTTCACAAGATAAGGAACTAGTTTATCTGGTTCGTTCCAGGCTGTTCCTTCAAAAATTCCTGCCTTGTCAAGAGCACCGCTTTTCTGATAGAGATAGGTCAGTCCATCTCTTGTAAGACTTAGTATATCGATTTGGCTAGCCAGCTTGGTCGCCTTGTCTGGCTTGGTAAGGTCGGTAGCTTCCTGAAAGTCTTTAAAGCTTTGTTCAAAATTATCGAATACCCTTTCTGAGGTTTCAAGCATATAGCGTGTTTAACTATTTTCTGGTATTAATTATGACTTCTCTTATTTAAAAGAAAGGGCTTACCCATTCCTGTTTGGAATGAATAAAACCCTTTGCAAATATCACTGGTTAATTTGACTAAACGTAAAAATCTACTGTTTCATAATGAAGTAAAAGCTCCGTCATACGATCCGGATCCTCTCCTTTAAAATTAATTGTTCCGAAGTGATTACCGAATCCTGCTCGATCACCACTCAGTTTCTGAGAAGAGAGCGGCGGAACCAATGTATGCTCTACAAAATATGGTTCATTGTTGAGTTCCTCTGGAATTTCCAACTTAGAGAATTGACGTTTCTGAGGGTAAATCATCACATTACCATGGTAATTTTCTGGCCAGTGATCTTTATCCGGGAAGATTTCGTCTAACTCCTCTTCGGTGATATTTGGGTCGTGACATAAGACAAATGCCGCGAGCGCATCGAAGCCCCAGGATTTGCTAGCCAATTCCAAAATGTGACCTCCTGGAATTCGACAAGCTGTCTCCCCAAAATTGAGTTCATCGTTTTCCGTTAAGAACCACTCTGGGTGGATCATTCCATATTCAATTCCAAAGATGTCTACTAATTTCTGAACATGCTTGAGGATCAAATCTCGCTTAGTCTTGAGGTAATGACCTTCAGGGATGAAATTAGAATATCCAAGGTGGACGTACTCTGTAATGTTCAGGAACCTCACTTTTCCTTTATTGATGAACGCTTCACAAGAAAACTCTCTTCCTGGCAAATGACTTTCCGCTAAACAAGGGAAGTCACCATCTTCACATTTTTCATCAATATCAGCCATAGACTTCAGTAACCTGTGACCTACTGTACCCGCGGCAGCAAAAGGCTTGATGTGTACCCAGCTATCTTCTTCCCCGTCGAGCTGCAAATTGGCCTGATTGAGTCGTTTCATGAAGGCTTTTACCCCTTCTTTATTGTAAACTTCTTCAAATAAACCAACTCTAAGACCACCAATCAACGCTTTACGTTTCATCATGGCTTTGTTTCTAAATAGAAATGCTCTGTTTAAAACACGTGGATCACCACGGTAAATAGAATTGAGAGCACCGGCCCACTCTACTGTTTCTTCATACAATGGCACTGCCACATCTACATCGAAAGCTTTTAATTTTTCAAAGAGATCCAGTGAATTAGAGCTGTCACTCCATTCATCTAGCTGGTAAGAAACAAACGGTATATTATTTTCTTGAGCGTAGGGCTCGAAATCAGGAAAGGAAACTACTACATAAGGTTTTCCCAGCTTTTCCATACTTTCGATTACAGGTAAACTCCAACCCATTAATGCAAAACATTTAGCCATGTTTGTTGTCAAATTTTAGTTTAAATAAAAATTTCAATTAGGCGTATGTACCAAATTTCGACTATTGTATCAGGCATATAAGTCCTGCCATAGACGGATACATCTATCATAAGTAAGGCATGGCATCAAGGAATGTTCCTTAAAATGCATATTCATTGGCTGAGTGCAGTGAATTCTTAGAAAAATGAAACTCAAACGACTTTATCTCAAATTTTGATTGTTTTCAAACACTTTGTAATTCATTGCGGTTCATTATCAGTCTAGGTAAAACGCCTAGAAACTTACATCAACCTTACACATTAACCAAAGAACAATGACAGTTAAAGAATTAAAAGAGCAGCTTCACCAGTGGGTAGATCAGGGAGACACGAAAATACTCAAGATGCTATATGCGATCAGCAAGGTCTATTTTACAGAAAAAGCACCTGTCACTGAAGATTCTCCCCTTTATCGTCTTGTCTACTCGAGTATTCGAAACGAACATTGTGATCAGGAAAATATTGATCAAATATTGGAGAGTTCTGTAAAAAACAACCCTCATAAAGACCTCACCGGTGTGCTCCTCTATACCAGTGATCGATTTATTCAGGTTTTGGAAGGTCCTCTGACCAATGTAATGGAAACCTACAACCGCATTTTGAAGGACGACCGACATGGAGGCTCTGTCATAAGATATTGTGCACCTACAGAAGAACGGTATTTTGAGGATTGGTACATGGGATCCAAAAATATTGATAAGAAAGAACTGGATTTCGATACTGAAGTTTCTGCAGAAGAAAAGAAAATTTACAATTCACTTGCAGACGGTAACTTTTCCGCTTACAAAGATGACAGCATTCGGATGTTAAAGACTTTTCTGGCGTTTTCTTAACAGGTCACCTTCTTTTAATAGAGGCTTACGTTGATTTAGGATAATGGCGATAAAAAACGTTCATCACGTAAACGTGGGGCACAGTAATGGTGGCTATTATCACTAACACCACATAGGAATAGGATATTGTTAAGAGTTTAAAATAGATAGCACCAAAAATGAGTATTATACCAACAAAAGAAACCAGACTTAATGGAAGTAGCTTCTTGACAAACTGAGCTAAACCAATGACAATATGTCGTTTCTTTAGGTATTGAAATTCTTGTAGCAGTACTCTAAGTGAATGAAGAACAAGGAAGTACAGGGTAAATCCCACCAAAAAATTAAAAAGGTGAAAACTAAAAAACAAAAGGCCTAAAATCATCAATTCCACTATCACCGACTCCAGTCGAATAATACTTTCAGCCAACAAGTAGGTGAAGAATCCGAACAAACTAAGTCCTGTAAAACAAGATGCAAAAACCAATAGGTCATAATTGGCAACAACATATGATATCAATTCATATTCAGAATACTGAACAGCTAGTTGGTTCAACTCTTGAAAATTGAAAGTCAGAAAACCCAGAAGTAAAAAGAAACCCCAGACCGTGTAGATGGCGTATTCCCACCGGGTCTTACCTTTTACGTACTGCGATAACTGCGATTCGCCAAAATGGAATGCAGATAGAATAAGGAAGGTTAGAAATGCGACTTCAGGAAGTACTGTCCAAATGGCTACATTTAAAAGAACTACACAGATGTAGATAAAGAAAAAGCCATATGTAGAGACTTTTCGCGTCGAAAGAAATAAAATATTATCAATAGCTCCATGTGGAATGCCAAATAATAATATTAATGACATACACGTAATGTTAACCACGCTAGAATCAAGATCGATTATGTATTCACCCATAGACATAACAAGCAAATAAACACTGACAAATACGAACGTAATACCTTTCATAGCTTTCGATTATCTGGTAATAGGACTTATCACGAACAAAGAGGTCGATCTTCGTAAACTGAGATCGACCTCCAGTCAATTCCTTATTCTACTTTTTGGCACCGACGGCAATTCCGTAAACTACTAATCCAAACCCTATCTTATTGATAGCATCCGCTATATTATAGAAAAGATCTACGTTACTAGATCCCCATCCCAAAGCGACATTTAACCAACCACCAGGCATACACATGTATCCGATCGGATAAATGGCCCATCCTACCAGGACAAACCAGGCCAAGGTTCTAACACCTTTGATTACAGCCTCATCACCAGTTGATTTCGCTAGCTTAGCTACTTCACCTATCCAGGCGGTGTATAAAATATACAAATAACCTAGTGTAGAAATAAATCCATAAATAGAAGAATGTGCGGTATTACCACCTTGCGGGTTGAACGCTTCGCCTATGTAACCGAAGACCAACATCCAAACTGAAGCAAGAATAAGCTTCCAGAGGAGAGATTTCTTGGCACCGGCTGCCTTAGTCAGAAGATAAAACTCAACACACATTAGCGGGACTGTCAACGTCCAGTCGATGTACCTCAATGCGGTGGGATTCTCTCCGGTGGAGATGTAAACATCTTTCATGTAGAAATAATGTACAGCTG
>JAMWZA010000131.1 GCA_024305105.1 Marinoscillum sp. | reverse complement strand
ATAGATAGGAGTCTCTTCTCGGGTAAAGTACCGGAAAATTCCAGTCATTAATGGAGGTCCAATGATGGCTGTTAGCATCATGACGTTGGTCAATCCTCCCTGCAGCTCTCCCTGAGCATTTTTAGGAATCTGAGAAGACATAATCGACTGAAGAGATGGTCCGGCAATTCCGCCAAATGCATAGGGTACAATAACCGCATAAACCATCCATGATTCACTCACCAATCCCAAACTAAGCAGGCCAAATGCATTGAACGCAAAGCCCACATACACAGCGTTAGACTCCCCTATTTTCTTGACAATGGGCCCAACCAGTGCTCCCTGCACCAACGCAACCATTATACCAACAAAGCCAAGAGATAATCCAATATCCATAGGACTCCAACCAAATTTCTCGGTTGTGAAAAAGGACCAATTGGCGTGAGTTGCATTTGCCGCTACATAGATGAAAAACAAAGCCACTACCAAACCAACGATTTTCTTGTGATTCAATATTCGTTTCAATGTTCCAAACGGATTGGCGCGCTTCCAGGAAAAAGACCTGCGGTCCTCCGCAGAAAGTGATTCTGGAACCACAAAAAATCCATAGGCCGCATTTAATAATGACAAACCCGCAGCAAACATAAAAGGCACTCTGGTTCCTAACTCACCTAGAAAGCCACCAATCGTTGGGCCAACCACAAAACCAAAACCAAAGGCCGCTCCGATCATCCCAAAGTTTTTAGCTCTATTCTCAGGGGTACTGATATCTGCGATATAGGCATTAGCCACGGTAATACTCCCTCCACATAAACCAGAAATCATTCGGGCCACAAACAGCCAAACCAACGTCGGCGCAAAAACAATCACCACATAATCCAGCCCTAAACCGATTAACGATGCAAGCAAAAGGGGTCTACGGCCATAGGTGTCGCTCAATCCACCGAGAATTGGAGCTGCAAAGAACTGAACAGTGGCATAAGTCGCACCAAGTAACCCTCCAAAAAAAGCAGACTCACTGGTATTCAGCCCTGTTAACTCTTTGATCAAAGCAGGCACCACAGGAATTATCAACCCAATACCGATGATATCGATTAAGACAGTTACAAAAATAAAGCCAAGGGCTGCTTTCTGATTTTTCATAGCTATAGAAAGGAAAACGCTACGAAAGTAGGGCATTTCATTCTACTCTACTCCAACATTCTTTTTATCTGAAATAAATACCGCTTAAATAATTCTTATTTGGATTAGCGCGAGACAGAAATAACTTATGTCAAAATAACAGTTTAACCATAAAACTACTAGGCTTTGAAGAGAAGAGACTTTGCAAAATTGGCGGGTTTGGGAGCAGGAGCAGCAATGTTACCGGCTTCTGCATTCGGCAAGATAATTTCTCCCGAACACTTATTGAGTCCGGGATTAGATGTAGGCCAGAAGAAGATACTGGCAGATGTAGCACTCAATTCGGCAAAGGGCCTTGGCGCTAGTTATGCCGACGCTCGTATTGGTCGATACCTAAACCAATACGTTTTCACACGTGAAGACAAAGTTCAGAATGTGGTAAATACAGAATCATTCGGTATTGGCATCCGGGTAATCGCTAATGGTACCTGGGGTTTTGCTTCTACCAATGATGTGACTTCCGCCGGGATCAAAAAAGCTACAGAGCAAGCTGTGGCCATTGCGAAAGCCAACTCCAAAATTCAGAAAGAACCTGTAGTTCTCGCCCCGGTGGAGTCCCATGGTGAAGTAAGTTGGAAAACGCCTATCGTGAAAAACTCGATGGAGGTGCCCATTTCAGAAAAAGCAGAATTGCTACTGGATGCCAATGCTGCTGCGATGAAAAACGGTGCTAATTATGTGAACACTGCCTTATTCATGGTCAATGAGCAGAAATACTTCGCCTCAACAGAAGGGTCTTACATAGACCAGGACGTACACCGTATCTGGCCTTATATGAATGTAACAGTCATTGATCCAGAGAAAGGTAAGTTCAAAAGCCGTCAGGGACTTTCTGCTCCAATGGGACTTGGGTACGAATACATGACACCTGATCCAAACGAAACATTCGAAGGAATCGGTGGAGTATCCTTGTTTAGAAATAGATACGACCTGATAAAAGATGCTTCTGAAGCAGCTCTTCAGGCAAAGGAAATGCTTTCGGCCAAATCTGTTGAGCCTGGCAAATATGATTTGATGCTTGAGCCAAACCACCTCGGCTTGACCATTCACGAATCGGTGGGTCACCCATTGGAGCTTGATCGTGTACTAGGCTATGAAGCGAACTACGCAGGCACCAGTTTCGCAACTTTGGATAAGTGGAAAGCAGGTGACTTCAACTACGGTAGTGACATTGTAAACCTTGTTGCGGACAAAACACAGACAGGATCGCTGGGTGCGGTAGGTTATGATGATGAAGGTGTTGAAACCAAAAAATGGGATCTGGTACGAAATGGTGTACTTGTCAACTATCAGGCAATCAGAGATCAGGTTCACATGATCGACCAAAATGAATCACATGGATGCTGCTATGCGCAATCATGGAACGATGTTCAGTTCCAGAGAATGCCGAATGTTTCTTTGGAAGCTGGCAAAGAGAAGTATTCTCCTAATGAGATGGTCAAGGATATTGAGAAAGGCATCTACATTGCTGGTAGAGGTTCTTACTCTATTGACCAGCAGCGATACAACTTCCAGTTTGGAGGTACGGTCTTCTACGAAATCAAAAATGGTGAAGTAGTGGGCATGCTAAACGACGTGGCTTATCAGTCCAACACGCAGGAGTTCTGGAATTCTTGTGCAAAGATCTGTGATGAGTCTGATTACCGAATGTTCGGTTCGTTCTTCGATGGAAAAGGCCAGCCTTCTCAGGTGAGTGCAGTTTCCCACGGATCTGCTACCACCAGGTTCGACGGAGTGAATGTAATCAACACCGGAAGAAATATTTAATCTAAAGCATCTAAGAAAAATGGCAATATATACAAAAGAAGAAGCTAAGCAGATCCTGGACAAGGCGCTTTCATTTTCGAAAGCTGGCACGTGCGAGATCAACTTAAATGCTTCCAATGAAGGAAATATTCGATATGCCCGAAACACGGTTTCTACTGCTGGTTATCAGTCCAACCAGACGCTTGTCGTTCAGTCCAGTTTTGGCAATAAAGTAGGTGTAGCAACCATTGATGAGTTCGATTCTGCATCTCTGGAAAAAGTAGTGAGAAGGTCAGAAGAGCTAGCGCGTTTATCTCCGGAGAATCCGGAATTTATGCCTCCTCTAAGTCAGCAGGAGTATCTGGAAACCAGCACCTTTCACGAGTCTACTGCTAAAGTCACTCCCGAATACCGGGCAGAAGTAGCCGCGGCAAGCATAGAGCCTGCGCGTGCTAAAGACGTGACTGCAGCAGGATTTTTAAATGATTCTGCAGGAATGTCTGCGATGATCAACAGTGCAGGACTTTTTGCCTACAACCAGTCAACCAACGTGGATTTCACGGTAACCATGCGTTCCAACGATGGAACAGGTTCTGGATGGGTAACTCGTGATTACAACAATGTAGATCGATTTGATCCGGTAGAAGCGTCGAACATAGCGATCGACAAAGCAATCATGTCCCGCGAAGCAAAAGCAATCGAGCCTGGTAAATACACGGTAATTCTGGAGCCAGCTGCGTCTGCTCAGCTTTTAGGAAATATGTTTGGTTCATTCAATGCACGTACTGCAGATGAAGGCCGAAGCTTTATGTCCAAAGAAGGTGGTGGCACCAAGCTTGGTGAGAAGATTGTTGATGAGCGCGTGAATATCTATTCGGATCCTCAAAACCCATTGGTTCCTACCAGTCCTTGGGCTGGAGACGGTCAGGCCTACAAGAAAATGAACTGGATCGAAAATGGCGTGGTGAAAAACCTTGCTTATTCTCGATTCTGGGCGAAAGAAAAAGGTGTTGAGCCTGTTCCATTCCCAAGTAATGGAATCATGGAAGGTGGCGACGCTACATTGGAAGACATGATCAAGGATACCAAAAAGGGAATCCTCGTGACCAGACTTTGGTACATCCGTACAGTAGACCCTCAAACGTTGCTGTACACAGGACTAACCAGAGACGGTACATTCTTCATTGAGAATGGTAAAATCAAGCATCCAATCAAAAACTTCCGTTTCAACGAAAGTCCGATCATCATGCTGAACAACCTGGAAACGCTAGGTCAGCAAGTGAGAATCAATGGAAACTTGATCCCATACATGAAAATCAGAGACTTCACCTTTACGAGTCTTTCTGACGCGGTGTAATCTCTCTACTGTCATCTTGACGAAGTAGAGATCAACATAAGAATCAAGATAGATCTCTTCTTTGTTGGAATGAAAAACAATTCAAAGGTGTCCAGGAAATATCGGACACCTTTTTTTAACACCACGATTACTGCAGAAACCCAATTCTGATCCAAAAAAAATTAGGAGCGTTCAACCCAACTCACTGAGTGCAGAACACACAAAACAAATTTTTCTTTACGCGATTACAATACGAATCTGGTGATTGGGATGTGGATCAGCGCATGCCTTCCAACCTACTGAATTCGCTTATTGAGTATACAACCCTTCCTGTAGATACCGTAGAGAACATCGTACCTCTGGGAAGTGACGAAATCTTCAATTGTCCTTTTTGTTACTTATCAGGACATAAACTGGTCCAGTTCACCAAACAGGAACGAGATAACTTTAAGAAATACGTTGAGAATGGAGGCTTCATCTTCGCTGATGACTGCAATCATGATATCGATGGCTTGTTTGCTAAATCTTTTGAACGACAAATGGAAGAAATCTGGCCCGGTGAGCTTAAAAAAATTCCTAACGATCATCCCATTTACTCGGCCTTTTTCGAGTTTGATGGACCGCCAACCACCTCACAAGAGCTTAACGGCTGGGGAGACGATATTGTCCATGACTATCTAAAAGCCATTCAAATCAATAATCGGATAGGCGTCCTATACAGCAACAAAGACTATGGGTGTGAATGGGATTATGACTTTCGTAATAAGCGCTGGTACAAAATCGACAATACACGCTTTGCGGTAAACATTGTAATTCATGCGATGACAAGTTGAAGCATAAAGAGGATAGATAAAAAATGAGTACCGGTCTTCAGACCGGTGATAATTAAGGAAATAACAAAATGGGTTTTAACCCAAAAGATTGACATGGCATATTTAAAAGTATGGGTACATCTGGTTTGGTCAACCAAAAAAAGAGAATCGCTTCTTACCAAAGAAGTGCGACAAAAGCTCTTTGTTCATATGAGAGAAAATGCAGAATCAAAAGGCATCTATATAGATTTTATCAATGGGTATATCGATCATATACACTGCTTGATCTCTTTAAAAGCTGATCAGACTATTGCCAAAGTAGTGCAACTCATTAAAGGTGAATCTGCTTTTTGGGCCAATAAACAAGCAATCACAACTAAAAAACTAGTTTGGCAAAGTGAGTATTTTGCCGTTTCGGTGAGTGAGTCTCAGCTGCCCGTAGTGAGGAATTACATTAAAAATCAGGAAGTCCATCATTCGAAAAAGACATTTGCGGAGGAGTACAATGAGTTAATGGAGAAATTTGAATTTGAGCGGTTTATTGATGAACCAGAAGCTTGACATTTATGGCTAAAGCCAATATTAAACATAATTAATGATCACGGTCTAAAGCCCGTGCCAAGAGAATAACTTACGCCGGTCTTCAGACCGGTGATAATTAAACATTCAAGAAGAATGAACGAAGACTTAAAAAAAATCGAGCAGGAGATCACCGAACTAACCGGTAAGCTGTCCGAGTTGAAACGTGAAATTCATAAGGTAATTGTTGGGCAGGAAGAAGTGCTGGATCAACTCATCGTGGCGATGCTGGCAAGCGGCCATATTCTGGTAGAAGGGATGCCTGGTCTGGCGAAAACGTTAATGATCAAATCGATTTCACAAGCGCTAAGTTTAGACTTTAAGCGGATTCAGTTCACTCCAGATTTAATGCCTACAGACATCCTTGGGACAGAAGTAATTGAGGAAGATGAACATGGGCATAAAAAATTCAAATACAACAAAGGACCTATTTTCTCCAACATTGTACTTGCCGATGAAATCAACAGAACCCCTCCTAAAACCCAAGCTGCACTGCTGGAAGTAATGCAAGAATACAGCGTTACTTATGGAGGTACCGAATACGCCATGGACAGGCCGTTTTTTATTCTGGCCACACAAAACCCTGTGGAGCAGTCAGGAACGTTTCCACTCCCCGAAGCGCAAACAGATCGCTTTCTTCTGTATGTATTAATTGGCTATCCATCCGAATCCGAAGAAACACAAATCCTTAAGCAAACTACAGGCAAACGACCTGACGCCATTAAACCTGTGATGAGTGGCGAAGAGCTTTTTAAGCTTCAGCAGTACACACGAGACATTCACATCGAAGACGAGCTAATTGAGAAAGTGAGCAAACTGGTCCGTCTTTCCAGGCCAGAATCAAGTGCCGTTGATGAAGTAAAAAACTACATCGATTTTGGTGCTGGTCCTCGTGCTGGTCAGTCCATTATTTTAGCAGCTAAAGCACATGCTTTGATGAATGGAAGACTTTCTGTCGTTCCTATGGACATCAAAAGCGTAGTATATCCGGCCATGCGACACCGTATGATTCTCAATTTCCGAGCGGAATCCGAGGGTATCAATACGGATCAGGTCATAAAAGAATTAATCGACGCAGCAAAAATCGTTTAGTGGTCAAATCAGATCCATATCGCGCATTAGGCCTTAAAAAAGAGCTGCTTGCCAACATCGAAGATTTCGACTGGTTGGTGAAAGCACTCGCCATGGGTGAGCACCTGGGAAAGAAAAGCAGCAAGCGGCTTGGAACCGGACTGGAGTTTAGCCAATACCGTCCTTACAGTCAGGGCGATGATTTACGGCAACTCGATTGGAAAATCTATGCTCGAACCGATAAGTTTTACATCAAACAATCGGAGATCGACACCAACATTTCAGTTACGTTCATTCCGGATCAAAGTGCCTCAATGAAATATGCTGAGGGCGAATGGTCCAAGCAGGCCCACAGCAAGTTAATGATCGCTATTCTCGCTTTTCTATCTTCTGAAAATGGTGATAAATATGGTATCTCTGGCATTCATCAAGGCGACCTTGGCTTGATCCCTCATCTGGGTAAAAAACACTGGCAACGATTCCTAAGTCATCTGATCAACCTGGAAGAGTCCACCACATTTTCCAAACCATTAATACCCAAAGTCCAGGAAAAAGAGCTTTTTGTCGTATTTACAGACCTCTATGAGAAAGATGATGAATGGCTGTCATTTATCAAAACGCTAAAGACCAGAAGGAATGAAGTAATTGTCTTTCACTTAATGGGAGAGCAGGAACTAAACCTCTCTTTCACAAAGACGACACTTTTCAAAGACCTGGAAGACAATACAGAAATCAAAATCGATCCACCCATATTGAAAGAAAGCTATCAGCGGAAGTTATCCCAATGGATCGAAACTTTGCGAGAAGATTTTCGGAATGAAGGCGTTGACTACACGCTGGTCAATATGGCAGAACCCATTGATCAGGTTATCAATCAGTTTTTGTGGCATAGAAAAAAGCTGATCTAATGAATTTCGGAGCACCTACATTCTTCTATGCGCTTGCTGCGATTGGCATTCCAATCATCATTCACCTATGGAGTAAAAACACCAAATCCAAAGTACCATTCGGTAGCCTTAAATTCTTAAAAGAGACTGAGACTAAAACAACCAGACACCTCTTTCCAAGCGAATTACTCTTGCTCGTCGTTCGTATACTGTTGGTTGCCAGCTTAATAGCGCTGTTTACACAGCCGTTCATTTTCAAACCCGCTGAATCTAAAACGGCTCACTTGTTAGATGTCAACCTGGACCAGGAGACTTTGGAAAAAATCAAAAACGATCTTCAGGACAAAACCGTCTTTTGGCTGAGTTCAGAAAGAATCAGTGTTGAGGAACCAATCACTATCAGAAACATTGATACCTGGCTTACGCTAGAGCAGTTCAGCGACTTTGATAGTTTGGTGGTCTACTCTCAAAACTTACAAAGTTTGTTTCTATCTAACCAGCAACTACCCAGCTCTAAGATCAATTGGGTTCAGCTGCCTATGAGCGGAGTCCAAAAAAAGATTGATCAAATCCATAAGGGGAACACCTCTTTCGATCTATTACTCTCTGCATCTGGTGATCATATGAAGTTTGATCTGCAGCAGGGGACTACTGGCGAGGTGCTCATTCAGAATGTGTTCATCCAAGCCGATCCTGAACATGAAAAACTAGCTAATCGAATCGAAACGGCCATCCGAGCGATGAATAACACCGGTGTAATCACCTTCGATATCAAGCGAACTGGAGTTGCTAGCAAACCGTCACCAGATGACTGGGTAATCTGGCTAAGGAACGACAAGCCTGCACTTCGAAAAAAACTCATCTACCTGAACTCGCTAGCGAACGGTTTAGAAAAAGAGTCTGGCATTATCTATGGTTTATCACCAAAAATAAGCCTGGATGAGATGCTTCTCACCAACTTGCCATTACAGCTTGAAACGGCAATGTTGGAACCACTGAATCAATCACTGGATTCATACGACATTCGCACAATTCCGGATGCCTATCTCCTATCAGGAACAGCAAGTGGTGTTTCCGGCCAGGTTAAACATGGCTTGTTAAACTGGGCCATCGGATTGTTTTTAAGTCTGTTTTTGTTGGAAAGATTATTAAGTCAAGTAGTGATTAAAAAATGACAGCTGCAAAAGTCATATCGAATATTCACATCAAATGGAAGGCGCTGATTTGGTTAAAGATCATTGCAGGCTGGGGAGGAATTGTTGTGATTTCTTACCTCACTTTTGCTTTGAATCTAAGCATTCCTTTTCAAGTATTGCTGATTTCCACAGCCCTGATTATTCCGTACCTGCTTTACAGAGATCAAATGCCGGAAGCTCGAGATGCAGACGCTTTGATCAATGCGCAGATGCCTGACCTTGAATTTAGCGTCTCATTGGTGCATAAAGAGCCTGAATCTGGAATCGCTTTAATTCAGCAGCAGCGAACCATTCAACTTTTGGTGAATCAATCCCAATCCATTAGTTACCCTATTCGATTAAAGGAGTTGTTGCTTCTACTTTTGATCACAGCAGCAATCGGAAGTGGCGTAAAATGGATGAACAGCATTGCAACATCAGCAAAAAACTCTCAGGAGTCGTTTTTAGAAAACCAAAAATCAGCTCTAGTTCAGGAACGAGAAATAATGAGCTATGAAACGACCATAGCCATCAATGCACCAGACTACACCAACCTAAAAACTAGATATCAACGTAAAAAAGATTTGAATCAAGTGCTTGTTAGATCTCGAGTCACGTGGCAATTAACTTTCAATCGACCTCCTCAAATTGCTTGGCTCAAGCTATCCGAAGGTGATAGCATCGCTTTCAAAGCAAAAGGAACCACGCTTACTGCCACCATAATAGCCAACAAAAAAGGCTTCTACACCATCAACTATTTGGATGATTTTGGCAATCAACAAATTTCTAATTACCACAAACTGGACGTTATTCCTGACAACCCTCCTCAGGTAGAAATCGACGGTATTCCACAGTACCAATCGATTTATCCCGGAGAAGCTTCCAGCACTACCTTCGAGGCTCAAGCATCCGATGACTTTGGCTTATCTGACGCTTACCTGATAGCCACCATTACCAAGGGTTCAGGGGAAAGCGTGAAATTCCGAGAAGAAAAGATCGCTTTTAAAAAACCAGTAGGTGGATCCGCAATTCAGGAAAACGTGACTTTTACTTTTGAGCAATTTGGCATGGAGCCCGGCAATGAATTGTATTTCTACCTCGAAGCCTTGGATAACCAAAGCCCTCCAAAATTTAGCCGTACAGAGACCTACTTTTTCATATTACAGGATACTGCCGAAATAGCTTTCAGCCTGGAAGGTGACCTGGGTATCGACTTGATGCCGGAATACTTTAGAAGCCAACGACAGATCATTATTGATTCGGAAAAATTACTAAAGGAGAAATCCTCCATCACCAAACAAGAATTCAACCAGCGCAGCAATGAACTCGGTTTTGACCAGAAAACTTTGCGATTGAAATATGGACAGTTTCTTGGTGAAGAAGCAGACAGTGGGTTGGACATTGAAAATGATGTGGAAAGTGAGCCGGCGGGTGAAGATCACGATCATCAACCCGGACAAGTAAACGTGCTCTCAGAATTTGGTCATGACCATGATCACGAGAATGAAGAAGGGCAGCTGATGGATAAAGGAACAGAACAACAGGAAGATCCTGTGGAAGAACTGAAGCACTCACATGACGATACCGAAACGGCTACCTTTCTGGAGCAATCCATGAAGTCTAAACTCCGCGCTGCCCTGACTGAAATGTGGGATGCCGAATTGTATTTAAGACTGTTCAAACCAGAAGAGTCATTGCCATACCAGTACAAAGCACTGAAGCTGATCAAGGAAATTAAAAATCATGCGCGAATCTATGTGCACCGAATTGGGTTTGATCCACCACCCATCAATGAATCGGAAAGTCGATTATCTGGTGAACTCGATGAAGTCCATGGAGAAACGTTTACAAGCAAGTATGAATATGAAGAACAGCTGCCAAACACAAGGAAACTAATTGATCTCATTGGGAACCTACTCACCCGGGAATTTCCATTGGAGAATAATTTACAGAATGCACTACAGCAGGCAGGCAATGAAATCGCTGGACTGGCTATTGAAGAACCAGGCAAATACCTGAGTCTGTTATCCCTGATTCGAAATCTGAGTGAAGCAACTTTCCTATCGGAAAAACAATTAGCAACTCTCCGAATAAAGCTGATTAAGGTTCTACCAAGGACCGAACAGCAGCCTAAAATGAATCGACAACCGACTCACGAATTGCTAGAGCAATTTGTACTAGAGCTAACTCAATCACGCCCATGATGCAATTTGATCAGTCATTTGATTGGTTACTGGGTCTTCTTGGCGCCTTGTGGCTAATTGGCCTTTTGCTCGATCTCCGATTTCGCATCAGCAACATGCGATTATTGAGACTATTCTTCTGGACTTTAGCCATCGGTACGATTGCACTGTACTACCTTAAACCCTTTAGCTACGAAGACAAGTCTACGCGCAAGGGAGTGTTGGCAGTAACGGAAAGTGTTGTTCCAGATTCGTTAATGGATTTCACTCCAATTAGCAGCAAAGCAGAACTGATAAATGAAACCTACACAGAAGTAGTATTGATCGACACCCTTCTTGAACCATGGCTACTTGAGCGCCTAAGGGCAAAGTCGATTGTAATAAATCATGCGCCAATAAAAGGTCTCCTTGATTTTCAGTTGCCAGTTAAGAACATCGTTGGTCAGCCGGTTAAAATTCAGCTGACTTCCCATTTTGAATCAGCCACTACACTTCATTTAGTCCAAAGCAATCAGTTGTTAGACAGCATTGATATTGAATCTGGACTGTTAACAAGCACAGTTAAGTTCACTCCAAATGTTCCCGGAAATTTCACTTATGATATATTGGCGATATCCGAAAAGGATACGATCAGCAAACAAACCATTCCACTATCAATTACTAGTGGCGAAAAACCAGGCATCCTAATACTCCAAAGCAACCCCAATTTCGAAGGTCGGTTTATTAAAAACTACCTTGGCGACTATGGGTATCAGGTCAGTAGCAGAACACGTATTTCGAAAGACCTATCGAATAAAGAGTTTATCAATACTTCCCGTAAAAACATCAAGCGTTTGACTAACCGTACCTTGACTCCTTTTCGATTGATCATTTTGGATCGATTGGCATATGACCAACTCGGCTATTCTGAAAAACAAGCCATCCTTTCAAAGAACAAATCTGGTAACCTGGGAGTATTGCTCATCAATACCGAGAGTTTGGAAATGAAGGGTTTATGGACGCAGAACTACAATAGTCAGTCAACCGAAATATCCATATCGGGAAACAACCTCTCTTCGCATTTCATTAACTCCAAAGCAGTGCTTCCGATACAATTTGGCAATGAGATATTAGGATACTATCAAACCAACGGAATCGGACGAATTGGGCTGCTTACGATTGACAACTTGTATCAGTTAGCATTGGAGGGAAATCAACTAGCTTATGAATCCATTATAGAAAAAACCATTTCTGAGCTTTTGCCATTTGAGCGCACTGGTGAGTTTGTTCAATTCGCAGATGTCATTGTCCGGAACGAAAAAAACACCGTTAGATTTACTTCAAAATCAGATACTCCACAGATCAGGATTAATGACATCCAGCACCCGGCCAGGGAATCAGCTTATCGACCAAACCTATTCGAAGCATCGTTCTGGCCTGGAAAATCAGGCTGGAATCAACTGACCATAGCTCCTGATTCAGTAATACAAAACTTCTTTGTTTTCGAACCGAATAGCTGGAAAGCGAAGCGCTCACACGAACTACTTCAACACCATAAACACTACGCCGCAACATTTGAATCGCTGGAAACGAGCATTAAGATTCAGGAAAAGAAGTACTGGAATGAGTGGCTATTTTTAATCGTCTTTCTAGGCAGCATGGCCTTTCTCTGGGCAGAGCAGCGGTTTATTAATTCGTAATCAGACCATCCAAAAGGTTACGAAAAACAACAGTATTCTATATAACGTAAGAACTGCCATTACAGCGATAAGGACCAAAACCGTATTCATCCATCTCCGCCATCCTTTTAGACCATAAAAATTCCTTTCGGATGCGAATACAAAATAAATTAACAGGACTAAGGCAGCTAAGGAAACATAGGCTTCTGTCCTTAGAAAATCTAACCCAATGGTACCGAGGATTAAAAATAAGATCCCCACACCCTGAATACAAAAGACCAGCACATAAGTCATCATCTCTAAGCTTATAGTGAGATGATCTGCTAATAACCGTTTTTCGGTACCAAGGTGAATGGGTAAAAACAAAATGGTAAGGAAGACTGCAAAAACAATAAGTAGCATTTTACTCAGCTCAGTAGTTTTAAGATTATACTGCTCTTCATAATTCTCATAAGATTCCCAGTTTTGACTGACCTCTTTGTCCACCATACGTTTCGCCAGACTCCTGTGCAAGCTAGACGAGAGCCCAGTTTGTACTTGAAGTGGTGTATGAAATGTGTTAAATATTGGCGAGAAAAAGTAAATAAGGTTGGCTAAAAAAAACAAAGAAACAGGTTTCATATATCTGGTTCTTCTTCCTATCACATAATCATGAGACATCTTTCCCGGATGTTTCAAAATGGTAGTAATAGACCTCCATAACTTGCTATCAGCAAAGGTCAGTGCATTGATTAATTCCCCAATAAAATGAATAAAACGTCTATCCTTTTGATCAATAACTTTCTCACCACACTGATTGCAAAATTTTCCAGCAAACTTATTCCCACAGGTCAAACAAGTATTGGCATCCATACTGCCAAAATAATCAAATTTGGTTACTGGTCAGCTGTCAAGTCCTCTACGAGAGACCTTAGCTTGACGATTGCTGGATTTATTCCTTCTATGTCTTCATGGTATTCAAACGTAACACGCTTTGACTCGCCATCAATAACAAGCTCCAGCCACTCAGCTCCGCCATCAGCACAGTCCGGACAACCAATTGTCTCTGGAAGTTGAGCAAACTTGTCTAGGTCGATACCGTCATAAATCGCTTGAACCTCCTCAGCGGACAAGGTTTTCTCGAATTGTTTACTTTCCTTTCCAGTGTCCCACGATTTCTGAAGCACCACAAAATTGGTTTCATCCAGGGAAGCTTCTGTAAGGCAATAGCCAATGCACTCACCGAAAGAAGTTCCATATTTCAGATCACCTTCAAGGTTAATCGTTTCATCTTCGCAACTCAGTGCCAGACATGCTAGTAATACAATAATTAACTTCTTCATTTTTGACTGATTTGTATTTAAGACACCCATTCGGGCCAATCAGTTGAAACGGACCTTCTTAATCAGATTACTGAATCGATACATGTGAAGAATTGCCGCCACTGTCAACCCACCAGACAGACCATACCAAATCCCATCCACTCCCAAATCAAACACAAACCCAAGAACATAGCCACCCGGAATCGCCAATAACCAATAGGCCACAAAAGTGATGAGTGTGGGAACTTTCACATCAGTGAGCCCGCGTAGGACGCCCAGCCCCACTGCTTGTAAGCCATCAGAGATCTGAAAAGCAGCCGCTATCACAAGCAATCCTGCAGCTACTGTCTGAACTCCTGTATCTTTCACATAAAGTGCAGCAAGGGGCTCTCTTAAAAGTATAAAAGTCAGGGCAGCAAATGACATGAAAATGGCCACTGTGATAAAAGAGGTGTATCCGGCTAGTTTTAAATTGGGCAAATCTTTCAGTCCCATTTGATTGCCAATACGGACCGTGGAAGCTGCGGCCAGACCCGTAGCACACATAAATGAAATCGCTGCCAGGTTAATCGCTATTTGGTGAGCGGCGATAGCTTCCGCACTAATCCAGCCCGCCATGATCGCCGCTGTGGCAAAAGCACCGACTTCAAAAACGTATTGGAGTCCAGATGGAAATCCAATTTTAATCATTCGTTTGGCCTGTGCCCACTCAAACTCGAACTTAAATCCAGTAAGGTGTTTTCGAATCATCCAGATCATCATTAATGCCATGACCACACGACTAATAAGCGTCGCCCATGCCGCTCCGTTGAGGCCCAATTCTGGAAACCCCAAAGCACCGTATATCAGGACATAATTCAGCCCCACATTGACCAGGTTCGAAACAATGGACACCACCATGGGATTGAAGGTGTCTGACTTGCCTTCGGAAAACTGACGATAAGTCTGAAACACCATCAGAGGAATCAATGAAGAAGACACAATGATCAGATAGGATTCTGCGGCTTCAGCCACTGGAACTTCCTGCCCAAAAAACATCAGGAACTGACTAGCACCAAGTGCAATTGCCGTTAGTCCCACCGAAAGTAAAAAGTTCAAGAGCAGACCGTTCTGCAAGTAGTGCATGAGTCGTGACTGATCATCTGGTTTAGCAGCGGCTACAAGTGGAGTAACAGCGTAGCTGACACCAATTCCAAACATCATGAGAATGTGATAGAACGTACCCGCAAAAGTAGCTGCCGCCAGAGGTATCACACCTACTCGGCCCACCATGACCGTATCAGCCACAGACACCATGATGTGACCTAACTGTCCAATCACAACTGGATATGCGAGAATGATGTTTTTTTGAAAGTGTTCTTTAAGGGTCAATGTTTTAATTTTTGGCTAACTTAAAAACATTAAACGGTCTCAAGAACCTGCGATGAAGATTCTTGCGAAAATCATCTTGAATTTCAAAGAAAGAGTGAACTCATTACTTTGTCTGAAGCTTAAGTAAACCAATTGATACAATAGCCCTTATCTTTATCAAAGCACGTGTGAAATGAAGTCAAAACTCACTTTAACCGTTCATAGGGAAATCATTGAAAAAGCTAGAAGTCATTCCAAGGCAACAGGTAAATCTATTTCTCAACTTTTCGAAGAAGTTTTTTCTGACGAGATGGAGCAAACGTTTTTAAAAACTGACGCACAAAAAGCAGCTACCAAACTTCTCAGCCTTCTTGATAAAGCCGAAAACAGACATGATCTGGAAAATGATAAAAAGGTAATCAAAGAACATTTCAAGCAG
>JAMWZA010000130.1 GCA_024305105.1 Marinoscillum sp. | reverse complement strand
GCCTTCGCATTCTGAATCGCCGTTCTTAGCTTGGCGTTCATTTCGGGCTCCGGACCTCCTTCTTTTACTGCAACTGTTATTGCTTTAGACAGCTTTGGGAATAGTTTGGACATTTTGTCCCATCGCGCCTCTTTTGCAGCTCGCCTATATTCAAATGCTCTACCCATGATTGTTCATTATTTTAGGAGCACAAAAATATGAAGTTGATTGATTTTATACGGTCAATCCAGTGGAAATTACGAAAGTTGCGTCAAAGCATCTTGTAGTTTGTGCAGACTGATCGGTTTTTGGATGTAAGCGATATAAGGAATATCGTAATGGTTGTTCATGAATTCCTCAGAATGAGCAGATGTCATGACTACTTGAGGCTGATATTCCAGCAGTTTGATAAATTCAGGGCCTTCCAGGCCGGAAATGTTGATGTCGAGAAATATGAGGTCAGGCTTTTGTTTCTCGATCTGAATACTCGCATTCACTGTGTCGGCATACATGCCAACAATTTGAATGTTCCCAATCTTTTTTAGATAGAATGACAGAAGCTCCTGGTGGTGAACTTCATCTTCTACAACAATGCATCTATAGCTTTTTGTACTTGTCATAGCTGGTTTGCTTTAGACCAAGTGGTAAATGTACGTCTCAGTGAGAACTCAGGCTGCGTAAATTGGAATTATTAAGTATTTTCGCAATATCCGAAAGTTGTTTGAGAGACTTCACATAAAAGCTCATTGCTGTTTTTGATGGTTGGTATGCATTCTGGTATACTTCGTAATCTTCTAATAGCCCACTATGAAATTCACCGTGAAACCATATGAAGCCCTTAATTTTGCCCTCCATTATATCATTTGATAGTATAAAATCAAAAATAGTACGTTTATAACAATTTAGTAGTATCAATTGATATTATTTAAAGGGTATTTTGATTGTTATGTGTGTCCCTTCTCCTGGAAATGATTTTAACTCAAAAGTCCCATTAATCTGAGCAATTCGCTGGCGCATGTTTTTCAGGCCATTTCCATCTTTTACTGAATCGAGTAAGAAACCAATTCCATCATCCTGTATTTGTAATAATAGGCCATTGTTGTTGGTGTCAAGCATTAACCAAACCTTTTTTGCTTTCGAATATTTCATGATGTTGGCTATTCCTTCTTGGAATACTCGATAAATCTGCGTGGCTAAATTCTGTGATACTTCATCTTCTTCAAATTCAAAATCATAACTTATTTCAGCGTCCAATGGAAGCGCCTCAATAATTTCAAGAAGTGCCTTTTTTAATCCCAGGTTTTCAATGGTTCGTAATGACAGGTTTCGCGAAAGTAGTCTGGTTTCATCGATAGCGGATTGAACAAGCTCTTTAGCAATTGATTGCTTGGTCAGTGAAGTGAGTTCTTCCTCTAAAGCACTGATGTACATATTGGCAGCTACCAATTTCTGAATTAAGCTATCATGAAGGTCTGCTGCTAACGTCTTTCGTTCATTTTCCTGGGCATCGAGAATCGCTTGTTGATTGGAACGCTCATCTCCAATATCGGTCATTGTACCAAAAATCAACCAACAATCTTCATTGAAATCAATTGTAAATGTGGTTCTGCAATACACCAAACGTTCTGTTTTTTTGGTAATAATGCGATGTTCGATGCTTGACTGGCTTCTAATACCTGGAAGGTTTTTTAGTGTACTGCTAAATAGGTCACGATCGGAAGAATGAATCAACCCTTCCAAATCGTTAAGGCGCAAACTTCCACGAGGGTTTAGTTCAGTGATTTGGATCAGATTACTGGAAACGCTTATCGATCCGTGGTTTGTGAATTGGAAACTTCCTGAATTGGTCAACTTTTCAGATTCATGCAACAAGCGTATTTCTTGTTTTACTTGCTCTTCTTGTAGTTTTTTGGTGGTGATTTCTCTAGATATTCCGACAATTCCTATCACGTCATGATCATTTGAAAAGACTGGGGTTTTCATAGTCTCTAGAATGACTCTTTTATCATTGGAGTTTAAATAGGAGGTTTCAAAAAGTATGGGTTTTCTTTGCTCTAAAACATATTTATCAGATTCGCTTGAAGTGATGTTGATTTCATTAGAAAATAGTTCTGCGTCTGTTTTGCCAATGATTTCCTCGCTGGTAATTTCAAAATGTTCCGAGAAAGATTTGTTCACGGCTAAATACTTGCAGTTTGAATCTTTAAAGAAAATGAAATCCACAACATTTTCCAGTAGCGTTTGGAAGAGGGAATCATTTGGGCTCTGGGTTCGTAAAAACATAGCATGACTAATGACTTTTAAAAGTGCAATTAGTTGCCTGATATTCACTATGAGGGAATCCTTAGATGAGTTGATGTCTGGGCGATCTGTAATAAATACCGTTTGGATACTTACCCCCTCTAATCGATCAATTTGGTGTTTTTTAAATAATTGTTCATTTCTTTCATCCACTGCAACAACACTCACCAACTCGTTTTGTACCAGAGCAAGCATTTCTTCAGCTGATCTGGCATGGGTTGTTGTCCAATTACTGAGCGTCAGTTCCGATTTGATATATTCAAAATCCGCCTGGGAATCAGACCAAAATACAAGGTGAAAATGTGGTTTGAGAGTGGTCAATATGATTTTTTTCAGTCGACTATTATATATTGTAAATAACGAATCATTAAACGGAATATAGGTTATCAGACACATTAATGCAAAACTTGTATTCTTGGGTAGTTTAATTACTGCCCGAAAAAATCCTGAAAACTTCTTCGTTTTTCTAACTTCAGATCCTGTAGAAGAGCGGATTTTGGTCGGATCGTCAAAGCGAATGACTGATATCGTCCAAATGGAACCCAGGAGAAATTTAAACTCCAGCAATGGAGGTCTCTTACTACGCCAATTCTTGTCTGGGTGAAGTCTTTATTTTTAACATCATAACCGCTATTGAATGTGATTTGAGTTTTCTCAGTGAGCCCAAGTGTACCGTTGAACTGAAGACCGTGACTACTGATCTCTGGATCAGCCAAACCGCTTTTGCTTCTGTTAATGTTATAACTGATACGAAGTGTCCAGGGCACATCAAAATCCACATACTCTTCAGGGTTTTGACGCACATATTCTCGTTCACCTTCAGTACCGAATTCACTGTTGTCTACAGCATCATCGAAATCTCCAAACCCGGGATCATTTCGGTTTGGATCGTTTGGCTGATTTTGGTCACCTTTTTTTGCATTTTTTGGTTTCAAATTAATACTAACGGCCGTACTTAATCGGTTGAGCCTTCCGATACCACCACCATTGTTCCATGCATATCGATCTACTCTACGGCCGTCTTCCGATCCATCTTCTATGTATTGGTAAGGATCGAAGTTTCCAGAAAGTGTTAGGCTGACATTCTTTTTAAAGAAGCTTGTTCGTGCATTCCAGCTTACCGGATTGAGCCTGAAGGAGTCCGCCGCAAAGTTGTAGCCGGTAGACATGGAAAGGTTTTCGAATATTTTTACTTTTTTAAATTCGTTGGCAGTATCCTTTTTCGTTCGGACCTTCATTTCCAGATTGTTGGTTAACGAAAGGCCTACAGTCTTACTTTCGGACCCAGTAGGGCTACCATATGCAAAGCCCTCGTATTTCGATACTCTTGCGGTTCGCCCAGTAGAGTCAACCTGGATGGTCTCGTAAACGCCATATTTTTCACTACCAAAATCAGGATTGTATGTGAAGCTGACACTTGGCGTAATCACATGCCTGATCGCTTCAACACCTGGAAGTGCATTCACATAATACATTCCATAGAGTCTGGTATTCATAGATGCTCCTGATGTCCAGCTTCCTGCTCTACTAAAGCCTTGGATCGTATCTACTTGGACTCCATTCTCCTCAGGAATGTAGGTGTAGTCTAGCTCTCTCGTGTACCATACTTCCTGGTAGTTGAAACTTGGACTTACCGTAAAGAATTTCAGCAGGTTGAAAGAGGTGGAAACAGGTATAGAGTGTCTACCACCTATCTTGGCTCGATCATAAATCTCATCAAAATTATCCGCACTAAATTCAAGTGTATCTTTAAATGCTTCACTTTCATTAAGCACGTTAAAATTGAATCCACTGGAGGTAATCGGTCGGTTGGAGATTTCATTCTTAGCTACGAAGTTGTGACTAAAGCTGATTTTTGCAAGCGGAGATTTGGAGTTGTTTATTAGGTTTTTGAATGGATAGACACGTTGAACCTGTACTGATAAATCTGGAAGTGTTACATCATATATGCCCGTCTGTACGTTTTGTCTCAACCTGAAATTAGAAGAGAAGCTAAATGGAAGTCTATTAAAACGCTGGTTGTAGCTTAAACTAGACGTGTACTCTGATGTAATGCTTCGTGTAGGGTCAGTTAATACCAGGTTATTTTGATCGTTAAAATTTGTAGATCCGGCAGATACCGAAGCACTCAGACTGGAATTTCCTCTTGTCTCAGGTCTTAGGTTCCAGCGAACCCAGAAAGAATCGTTTTCGGAGTTCCCGAGTTCGTTTTGGGTGATATTCTTTGTGTAGGAGACATTTAGCGCTCCATTAAACTTGTACCGCACTTTATAATTGGTGGTAGCGTCCAGTGCATATCCGCCTTTGCTGTAGATATCTCCGGTAAGTCTTAAGTCCACATAATCACTAATGGCGAAGTAGTATCCACCGTTTCTGAGGAAAAACCCCCTTCTTGTTTCTTCTCCATAGGAAGGAAATATGATTCCAGACGCCTTTTCCTTTGGTTGAGGAAACATGCCAAAAGGAAACCACAGTGGAGTAGGGACTTCCCTAAACTTCATATTGAATGGTCCTGAAATAACCTGTTTTCCGGGAACCACTTTGATTTTATCCGATTCAATAAAAAAGTGAGGGTCAGATAAATTACATGTGGTGTATTTAGCTCCTCTTATAAACAACTCGTTTTCACCATTTTTCTTAACATCTTCTCCGTGCATAAAGGCACCATCTTTTTCGGTGATTACTCCTTTGATGATGGCTTTTTTGGTTTTGAAATTGTAAGTGATGTCTTCTGTTTCATAGACATCTGAGGATTGCGAGAAGACGGGCTTTCCTCTTTTTCTACCTAAACTGTCTGTGGTGTATTGAGATTTAATGGTGCGATCGTTCCAGTTGATCGATGTTCTTTCTGCCTCCAGAGTGATACTGCCGTAATCAATGTGGGAATCGCCATACAAGAAAAGCTTTCTGTTTTCTACATCGAAGACCATGGAATCCTCCGAGTTGTAATTAATGGTCGTCTCTATGTCGTTTTTCCGCGTTTTTGCTTTACCCACTTTGGTAGAATCTGAAGGGTTGGAGAGACTATCAATGATTCCGGCACTATTTGTGCTATCTTGACCTTGAATGAAGGTTTCACCATCAAATTTCCGCTCAGGGTTGCCACTTATAGGTGGATTTGAGTCGGACTGTTGGGATAAAGAGTCTACCTGCGCAGTGAGTTTGGTAATGGCCAACAATAAAATAAATACAAACGCAGTTCTCCTCAAGCCCTCTGGATTTTATTTAGTGGTGAAAAATTTACAATTTTGCGTAAAATTATGGGATTTTAGTATATAACCGAGTAGCCGTGAGAAATATTGCAGTCACATTTAGCATTTCTGTCTTGCTGGTACTGAGCGCCTTCAATCCAGTAGGCCTGAGGAGTTATAAAATTGATAAGATAGTCATCGACCCTGGACATGGAGGCAAAGACCCCGGGACCCATGGATCAATCTCTAAAGAAAAGGATGTAGCGCTGGGTATAGCCTTAGAATTAGGCCGTATTATTAAAGATAATTTGCCGGACGTTCAGATTGAGTTTACGCGTCGCGATGATAGCTTTCCTGAGCTGGATGAACGTGCAGATGTTGCCAATAAAATTGATGCAGATTTATTTATTTCCATCCATGCCAACTGGGTGGGGAATCCGCGTGTCCATGGTACTGAGACCTACGTGATGGGTGTCGAAAAGCTCGATGAAAACTTTAAGGTGGTGAGTAGAGAGAATGCGGTGATTCTTCTTGAAGAAAATCATGAAGAAAAATACGATGGTTTTGACCCTAATTCTCCTGAATCGTACATTTTGTTCTCTCTTTATCAAAGTGCCTTTCAGGAAAACAGCCTGAGATTGGCACAAAAAATTGAAGATCAAATGAAAACACGGGTAGGCAGAAATAGTAGAGGTGTAAGACCTGCTCCTTTTTTGGTGTTGCGCAAAACATCCATGCCCAGTGTTTTGTTTGAAGTAGGTTACCTTAGCAATGCAAAGGAAGAAAAGGACCTGAATGACCGCCTCAATCAAGTATACATCGCTTCAGGAATTTTTAGGGCTTTTCGAGATTACAAGCAGGAACTGGAATCGATGAATTAAACTAAACCGACAGCATGTCAAAAGAATTCAAGGTAGGACTAATAGCACTCATAGCAGGAGCACTTTTATATTATGGTTTCAACTTTTTAAAAGGGAATGATTTTTTCTCTCCAACCAACAAATATTACGTTTTATATGACAATGTAGATGGCTTAAATAAATCCAATCCCGTAATCATAAACGGATTGGCAGTTGGGCGTGTGAGTAGAATCAGGTTGTTGCAAAGTGCTGAAAACCTGATTTTAGTCGAATTAGATATTGACGAAAATATTGAATTGGGTGACTCTACAGTAGCCTCCTTGTCTAATACGGACTTTTTAGGAAGTAAAGGAATCATTCTGGACGTAGGGCCATTGGATAATCCAATAGCTCCTGGAGATACACTCATTCCATATCAGGATAAAGGGTTAAATGAAATCCTGGCTAGTGCCGAACCAGTTGCCAGTAATCTGAATACGACCATTACCAGAGTAAACGAAATACTTATTGGTTTAAAAGGAAGTGGCGAGAAAATCAACGAGACTATTGATGAAGTACGGTTAATGACCATCAGTGTCAATGAAATCATTGGTCAAAATCAATATAAACTGGCTGAGATCATGTCCAATACCTCTTCACTTATCGGCAAGCTGGATGCTAAATTGGACAATATTGACCCTTTAATGTCAAAAACAGAAGGCGTACTGGATTCTTTAAATAATCTAGAGATCAATAAGACACTGGCGTCAGTTCGTACCACCATGGATAGCTTGAATCTAACGTTAACACAACTCAAGAACCCTGATGGAACGTTGGGTAAGTTCATTTCCAACGATTCCCTTTACAATGCAATACAAAAGACTGTTAGCGATTTTGACAGTCTGGCAAATCACCTGAACTTTTACCCGAAACACTTCTTTGCTCCATTGGGCAAGAGCCATAAAAAGGTGATGCAGGACTTAAAGAAAGAGGATTGACTAATGCCCCCATACCCTACTAACATAACCCAAACACCCCAACTATATTTACATGGATATCAAATTCAATAAAAACGAAGATTCCAACAAACTTCTTGTATCTGAGCTTAAACGAAAATTAGCCAAGGTTCATTTAGGAGGAGGCGAGAAGAAAATTGAAAAACTTCATAGTAAAGGCAAGCTCACAGCCAGAGAGCGAATTGACTATCTGGTTGATTCCATGGACTCCTTTTTAGAAGTAGGAGCTTTCACTGCGGATGGTATGTATGAAGAGTGGGGCGGTTGTCCTTCAGCAGGAGTGGTGACTGGTATCGGGTATGTAAGTGGTCGGCAGTGTGTGGTGGTGGCCAATGATGCCACAGTAAAAGCAGGGGCCTGGTTTCCTATGACGGCCAAGAAGAACCTGAGAGCTCAGGAAATTGCCATAGAAAACAAATTACCAATCATTTATCTTGTTGATAGCGCTGGTGTTTTTCTTCCCATGCAGGATGAGGTATTTCCTGATAAAGAGCACTTTGGCCGACAGTTTAGAAACAACGCAAAGATGTCCTCAGAGGGCATTATTCAAATAGCAGCCATTATGGGGAGCTGTGTTGCTGGCGGTGCTTATTTACCCATCATGTCTGATGAGGCGATGATTGTGGATAAGACGGGGTCCATTTTCCTTGCAGGAAGCTATCTCGTAAAAGCAGCCATCGGTGAAGATGTAGATAATGAGACCCTTGGAGGGGCTTCTACGCATTGTGAGATATCAGGAGTCACTGACAATAAATATCCTGGTGACAAAGAATGCCTGGATGCCATCAAACGAATCTTTGATCGGGTAGGAGATAATGACAAGGCTGGGTTCAATCGGATTGAATCAAAACCACCAAAAGAGGATCAAGCGAATATTTATGGAAAATTTCCGAATGATCGGAATGCTCCTTACAACATGCTGGACATTATTCACTGTCTGGTAGATGACTCTGAGTTTGAGCAATACAAAGAGCATTATGGTCAGACGATCGTCTGCGGGTATGGACGTGTTGATGGATGGAGTGTAGGTATTGTAGCCAATCAACGAACGGTGGTGAAGACCAAGAAAGGCGAGATGCAGATGGGTGGAGTGATCTATTCAGATTCGGCTGATAAATCTGCCAGATTCATCATGAACTGCAACCAACGAAAAATTCCATTGGTCTTTTTACATGATGTCAATGGCTTCATGGTAGGTAGTAGGTCAGAGCATGGAGGAATTATCAAAGATGGGGCTAAAATGGTTAATGCCGTTTCCAATTCAGTGGTTCCTAAATTTAGTATTGTCATGGGTTCATCATATGGAGCAGGCAATTATGCCATGTGCGGAAAAGCCTATGATCCCCGATTGATTTATGCGTGGCCCAATGCACAAATAGCTGTTATGAGTGGTAAATCGGCAGCTAAGACATTGCTGCAAATAAAAGTATCTGCGATGAAATCACAGGGCAAGGAGATTTCGGAAGAAGACCAACAAAAAATGTTGGATGAGATCAAGGCTGGTTATGATGCTAAACTGAGCCCATATTATGCTGCTTCTCAACTTTGGGTAGATGGAGTGATTGATCCGTTAGAAACCCGTAAAGTGATTTCTACTGGTATAGAAGCAGCTAACAACGCTCCCATTGAAAAATCAATGAACGTAGGTGTTATCCAAACCTAGAAATTCATTTACTTTGGCTGTTTAGGATAATTTGTAACTTAGATTCTAAGTAAACCCAAGACAGATCAAGCATTGATTAAGGATAGTGAATTAAAGGCATTAGTAACACTTCTGGAAGATGAGGATGAGGAAATCGTGACTCATGTAGAGCAGAAGCTCATGGAAATTGGAACGGGAGTGATTCCATTGCTGGAACGGGAGTGGGAAACCAATTTCAATCCTATGATTCAGAGGAGGATCGAAGATTTGATTCATACACTTCAGTTCGAATTGTTTCAAGAGCGATTGGAAGAATGGAAGGAAAATCGATCTGAGGAAGATTTGTTGGAGGGGTTGTGGTTGGTGGCTACCTATCAGTACCCTGATTTGGATTTACTGGAGCTGAGGCAAGAAGTACATCAGCTCTACACAGAAGTGTGGCGTGAGTTTACCGATGATCTTGCGGCATTTGATCAAGTGCGTATCATGAATAGTGTGTTGTTCAATAAGTTTAAATTCAGAGCCAACACCAAAAACTTTCATTCTCCGGCCAATAGCATGATCAATGCAGTTTTGGAGTCAAAAAAGGGAAATCCAATTTCCCTCTGCGCTGTTTACTTACTGATAGCCCAAAAGATGGATGTGCCGGTTTATGGAGTCAACCTGCCTAACCTTTTCATTCTAAAGTATCAAAGCGAGGATTCTGAGTTTTATATCAATGCGTTTAACAAAGGGTTGATTTTTTCTCGTGAAGACATTGATAACTACCTGGATCATCTAAATATACCACCTCAGGAGCTTTTTTACGAACCGTGTAGCAATCTGGACATAGTGTTGCGGTCACTGAGGAACCTTATTGTTTCTTTTGAAAAACTGGGTGATTACCACAAGAGTGACGAAATCAAAATCGTGTTAAAATTACTCGATGATCAGTACACCGGATTTGAATAAAGCTGAGTCCATTTTTTAGTTTGTTCAGTTGGTTATTTAGTCGGTTGAGTTAGCCAGACAATTCTGCTATGCGAGATATTGGTTTATGATCATGTAAACTAAATATCTAAAAATCATGATAAAACTCAATTCATTCAAGCAAAAGCTGCTTTCTAAGGGCTTATTGTTACTATTAATCCCATTTCTCATTTTTACAACGAGTTGTAACGAAGAAGATTCCGACATGGACGAGATGGAGGATGATATGGAGGTCGAATCCACAATTCTTGAACTAGCTCAAAACACAGATGACTTAAGTATTCTGGCATCAGCTGTTGGAAACTACGACGATCTTGTTGCTGCTCTGGGTGATGAGGATGCTTCGTTAACTGTATTTGCTCCGACCAATAATGCGTTTACCACGCTATTGGACGTACTTGGATATGCTGGACTAGATGAAATTCCGGCGGATTTATTGAAGCAAGTTCTTCAATATCATGTGGTCGGCAGTGCAGCTCTCTCTACTGATTTAAGTGATGGGCAAAGCCTAGGAACATTACTCGAAGGTGAAAGTGTGACTGTTTCAATTAATGGATCGACAGTCATGATCAACATGAGTGCAGTCGCTACTGCGGATGTCGAAGCTAGTAATGGCGTGATTCATATCATTGATGCTGTATTGGTCCCGTCGTTTGTTCCTGTAAGTGATATTGTAGAATTGGCAGTTGCTACCGATGATCTAAGTATTTTGGTTCAGGCATTGACCAAATTTGATGACCTGGTAGAGGCATTGAGTAATAACTCTGGAGAGTTCACTGTATTCGCCCCAACCAACGCAGCATTTGCAGACTTACTAGGCATTGTGGGTCAGGAAGAATTAGATGACATACCAGAAGCTGTATTGAGAAGAGTGCTGGAATATCACGTGATAGCTGGTACAGCTGCACTTTCTACAGATCTTACTGATAACCAGCAAATCCCAACTTTGCTTACTGACGAATCAGTAACCGTCTCAATAGGATCAGCAGTGATGATAGATAATGCCTCGGTAACAACAGCGGATATAAGTGCTGTGAATGGCGTAGTTCATATCGTAGATGCTGTACTTGTACCTTCATTGGAAGCGAGTATTGTGAACACGGTAGTAGAACCTGCTTATTTCAGCACTGACTTCACCATATTGACGGCAGCTGTAGTTAAGGCTGAACTACTGTCAACATTAATTGATGGAGACGCTGAATTTACGGTTTTTGCACCAACCAACGATGCATTTGAAGCAGCTGGAATCACATCTCTGGATGATTATACTGCTGAGCAACTTGCAGACATTTTATTATATCATGTGCTCGATTTCGAAGCAAATGAAGCAGCCGTAGCTGCACTCGGTACAGGTAGTGCGGTGCCAGCTCTAGGTGGTAACTCCTATTTGTCTATCAATTCTAATGGAATATTTCTCAATGGTATTTCTCAAGTTGTAGCAACTGATGTAGAAGCTGATAACGGAGTGGTACATGTGATTGATCAGACTTTGGTTCCTCCTACCAGCAATATCGTGGAAATTGCCGTAGCAGCTTCTCAGGCTACAGATGCAGAATTTAGTCAACTTGTGGCTGCCTTAACTGCTGTAGAGAATGATGCGACGCTTCCAAATCTAATTACCATCTTGAGCGATGCGGATGCAGCATTTACAGTATTTGCGCCAACAGACGCAGCCTTCCAAACGTTGTACGATGCGGCTGGCGATCAGGACGATGATGGCGATGTTGACATTACTGATCTGGTTACTTTTGTGGGTGGTCTGGATGTGATTGCCAATGTGCTACAATACCACGTGGTTTCAGGAAAAGTATTCTCTACTGACATACCAAATCTGCTGGATGGACAGAGCAGTGTGGCGGTGTCGACTATTCTGACGGATGCAGCTTTCACCTTAAACTCCGACTTAACTATAGAAGGATCTGATGCAGCACTTTCAGTGGGACTAGATGCTGCAGCAATAGTAGGAACGAATGTGTTAGGAACCAATGGAGTGATTCATACCATCGATCAGGTTATTTTACCTTAATCTGTCCTACATTTAAATTAAAATGAAGAAAGAGTTGCTCTCGGCAGCTCTTTCTTACTATTTATACCCCGGATATGTTCAAATCCTCGTACAGATATCTATACATTTTATTATTGGCGGTATACTCATACCTCAATATCAAATTTACTGAAGGGGACCAGCTGTTAGGAGGCAAGGTGGCTGAGATCTATCTCATTTCACTTATATCGTTTTTGGTGGTATTGATTTGGGAGGCAAATCGGTTTCTTTTTAAGATTTACCGTTTCAATAAATCGAGAATCAGTACTCCGAGATATCTCTTATTAGCATTTCTTTTGAGTCTGATTTCTGTGTTTGTGTTTTCAGGAGTCAGCAGCAGCTTTTCTTCTGTATTCATAGAGGGACAGTCCATAACCACTGCTTTTAAGCTTTCATTGGGATTTGTTTTTCGGGTCAACTTATTTTTGCACTGCATCAACGCGATTGTGTTTTACCAGCAGCAGTTACTGCAATCAGAAGTGGATATGGAAGTGGCTCAGAAAGAGAATGTTCTGGCCAATTATCATGCGTTAAAGCGCCAGATTAGCCCACACTTTTTATTTAACTCACTCAATGTTTTAGACGAATTAATCAACGAAGATCCGAAGCGTGCCAGTGATTTTTTAACCAGGCTGTCAAGGGTTTATCGGTATGTGACTCGAAATCAAAATGTTGATTTAGTAACTCTGGAAGAAGAACTTGATTTCATAAAATCCTATATCTATCTGGTAGAAACCCGTTTTAATAATAATTTAAAAGTGCACATTGAGGTCCAGAAGGAGGATTTGAAGAAGAAAATAGTACCTGCAGCACTCCAGATATTGGTAGAGAATGCCATCAAGCATAATGAGATTTCTGAGACCAGACCCCTGGAGGTTTGGGTGAAGTCAGATTCAACTTATTTAATCATTTCTAATCCTATTCAGACCAAAATGAGTTCTCGAAGAGAATCACTTGGGATAGGTCTGCAAAACATTACTAAGCGGTATGAGTTCTTCATTGACACGGAAGTAATCGTACGAAATGACGGTCAGTCGTTTGAAGTGAAGCTTCCATTATTGACCAGTGATAAATGAATGTTGCAATAATTGAAGACGAGCCTTTCGCGGCTAACCGCCTGGAGAGGTTGCTTGAACAAGTTTGTGTCAATACTAAGGTAGATCGTAAAATAGATTCGGTTGATAAAGCGATTCGGTACTTTAACGCTGAGAAGCCCCCACTGGACCTGATTTTTATGGACATAGAGCTAGCTGACGGTGAGTGCTTTGAAATTTTCAAGCACTCAACACTGGATATACCAATCATCTTCACCACTGCTTACGATCACTATGCGATAAAGGCCTTTGATCATAATAGTGTGCATTATTTATTGAAACCAGTTGAAGTAGAAGACATTGCTCGAGCTATGAGCAAATATCAAAACCTGACTCATCAGCTGCGTAACTTAGAGTTGCTGAGTAATCAGTTGCACATCAAAAAAACGCAATACAAGGAACATTTTCTCGGTAAGATTGGTGATAAGCTGGTTCATAAGGCGATGGATCAGGTTGCATACTTTTTTTCAGAAGATAAGCTGGTCAGCTTTGTTGATGAGACCAAACGAAAATACTTTTTGGAGTATAATTTGGATGAGCTCGCCAATAACCTTTTACAACCCGATCAGTTTTTTAGGGTCAGCAGAAAATATATAGTTAATCTGTCTTACATTTCTACGCTCATGAAACATCCTGGCCAACGATTGAAGTTACTTCTAAGCATAGATCAGGAACACGAAATTGTAGTAAGTAAAGAACGAGTTGCTGAATTCAAAAAGTGGATTAATCATTAATTTATTTTGGCTATGCGAATTGCATTTTTTTTGTTGCTTATGAGCTGTGGATCGGTGTTGAGCTGGGGGCAAACGTCCCATTCCATGGATAGCTTAAAGCGAGAGATAATTGAACTAAACCTGAGAGTGGATGCCATTGATTTAAGAATGGAGCGCAGTAAGTCCAGATTTCAGGCAGGAATTTTGGTTTCCACTGTTGGTTATTCAACGACCATAGCTGGAGGACTCATGCTGGGAAGAGAAAATGATCAGCTTGGCCAGGCACTACTCCTTGCTGGAGGGGCAACCGGTGTCATTGGCACCTATCTGCTGACTGATGCGTTTAGAATTCTGGGAAATAAAAAAGGGCGAAAGCGGCGTTAGATACTGTAAGCGAGGTAGTAATCCTTTACAGCTTCGTAGTGTATTCTATGAGCCGATTCCTCTCCATCTTTTCTGATGCGTCCATTCATGATCTCATCAGATTCAAATGCGATAAATGTTTCATCTCGCATACTTAGTTTTTTCCTGCCGTAGATTTTATATAAGACCTCTTTACCGCACCAGATGGCGCATAGCTTTTCCAGATTATCTAAGTAAGCGTGTTCGCTTTCATTCACAAACTTGTCCTGAATTCGCACCAACTTACCTCTGGTACGCTCCAGGTCAATACCACAGGAACTGTCCTGGTGAATCATAGCGGCGGCCATTGGAAACGAATGAGAAATGGATATTTCCACATTGGACCCAACGAGGTGCGGTTTCCCTGAACTGTTTTTTACGAGTCCCTGATAAGCGATACCAAATTGTCCACATAGGCTTTTGATCAAGATACGTCCTACAATCCATTCTGCAAGTCTGGTAGGGTTCATGTAATCCGGCACCTTTTCCTCAACCATGTCCAGCAAAACCTGATTGGTTTCCTGAATATTCCATACAGCATAGGCTGCACAAGGGCTGATTTGTTTAGATAATAATAGCGGCATGATCTATTCTGATAACCTTCACTTAATTTTACATCGAATTTATTGATTATGAGCGCAATTCAGGTAAAAAAGCAACATACTTTAACTGGTCATAAGGATAGTTTGTATACCCTGTGCAGGTATGGTGAGTCTACCTTTTTCTCCGCTGGAGGCGATGGGATGGTGGTGCTTTGGGATTTGGAAGATCCTGAGACCGGGCAGATGATCGTGAAAGTACCCAGGTCGATCTACGCTATTGCTTATTCAGAGGAGCGGCAGTTGCTGGTGGTAGGTCAAAATTTTAGTGGAATTCATTTGATCGATGTTCGAGAGAAGAAAGAAGTGGGATCACTAAAACTCACAGATTCATCGATTTTTGACATACAGGTCACTAATGATGCGATTTATATCGGAACCAGCTCAGGTGAGTTGTTCAAAGTAAGTTGGGAAATGCAGCTATTAAAATCAGTTAAGCTTACTGATATGAGTATCCGCTCCATGGCAATTGCTCCCAATGGGAGAGAACTGGCAGTTGGTGCTAGTGATCATCACATCCGAGTCTTGGATATGGAAACCCTTGAGGTCAAAGAGGATTTTAAGGCACATGAAATTTCTGTATTCGCTGTACGTTATCATCCACAAATGCCCGTTTTGGTGAGTACTAGTCGGGATGCGCGTTTTAAAGTGTGGGATGTGGATAATAACTATTCGCTGGTTGAAGAAGTTGTAGGTCATATGTATGCCATAAACCATTTGGATTTCAGTCCGGATGAACGATTCTTTGCAACATGCAGTATGGATAAGTCAGTGAAGGTGTGGGATGCGAAAGAATTTCGATTGCTCAAAGTAATCGATAAAGCGCGCCACGCCGGTCATGCAACATCAGTCAATAAGCTACTATGGATGGATTATCGCAATTGGTTAGTATCTTGTAGCGATGATAGAACCATCTCGGTTTGGGAAATAGACCAATCAAATTAATTTTATTGGAAGAAAGGCAGGTATCATGAAGATCACTCCATTAGAAATAAGACAGAAAAATTTTGAGAAGAAGCTGAGAGGCTACGATAAGGATGAGGTCAGTGCTTTTTTACTCTCTTTGTCCAATGAGTGGGAACGTGTCCTTGATGAAAATAAAGAAAATAGAATCAAGTTAGATCAAGCCGAAAAAGAGGTTCAAAAGCTACGAGAAGTAGAGAGTTCCTTATTTAAAACATTAAAAACCGCCGAAGACACTGGTGCTAATTTGATAGATCAGGC